>CAVFMC010000041.1:0-6743 GCA_963623565.1 Bacteroidaceae bacterium
CAGCATGCAATGCAGCAGCGGTGTGTTATCATTAATTAATTCACGTATTAAACGACTACATGCACCCGTTGGCGCGGCGACCGGTTCCATCAGGAGCTGTTGAATAAACCGACAACACACCAATTTAGTGGTCGGCTGGCTGCTATAGATAGCACCTAAAGCCATCATTACACAACGCAGCAGCTGCAGAGCATTACTATCGATAATCGGCGCGATATAATCTGCCGCCCGGTTTAGCTGCGCCAAGAAGGCCGTTTGAAGTAGCACACTGATCTGCTGTTGCACCGACGTTAATGGCAAATGGGTTAAGAGTAATTCTAGCAGTCTGATCCCCCGTTCCTGCTGTAGCAGCTGTAATAGACGCTCCTTACCGCTCTGCTGGTCCGTTAGCGACGCTATCAGCGCCTGCATCAGTTTTTGCACAAGCAAGTTACACAGCTTCTGGTTCGCGTGCTGTTGTAACATCTGCAATAAGCTAGTAAATATGCTGATCCCTACGCTATTATCGTTATGCTCGCCAACTGGCGCATTCTCATTATGACCATAACCTAATTTGCGCATACTAAAATCGACTAAAAAATCTACGAAGTCATCAGACAATAGATGAGTCACTCCCCCAAGTTCTACAAACTGAAGCATTAATCCTAAGCGGGTTACATCTGCCTTACTGGCGGTATAACCATATTCTAAATACGCCGGAATGATTGCAACCCTATTCACCATTATAATATTAACCAAATCAGCAGTTCGGCCCAGCGCTTGCAATTGATCAATAATCCAATTAGCGATCTGCGGGAAACCTACATGCAGCGCAAAGAGAGGGTAGCTTCCAACATGATACTCGCCACCCTGATAATGATATTCTACCGGCTCCCGCACCAGCTGCGCGAACTGTTCTGGCTGTTGCGTCATCAATCTCAACAGTGCCAGTACGATATCCGGTTGCGGGTGCGGTTTTAATAACAGATAGCTTAAGCGGTTACCCATAAAATCCTCCGCTAGTTCTAGCGCCTCGCTACTACAGCTGGTTCTGTCAAACTTACTCTCAAACTGATTATCATCGTTATTGATAATCCATTCCTCAGTTAAAAGCCGTCGCAAACCCGTGATCGCCCTATCCCGAAAAACACGCAATCGCTCTCCTTGAATCAACCGCGTTTCGCGTAGCGTTTGTACCAACCATTGTACCGCATGCAAATTATCAATACGTAAAGTTATCCGAATATATAAAAGAAAATTATTATCGGCATCATCTAG
Source organism: Bacteroidaceae bacterium (assembly GCA_963623565.1). GTDB lineage: Bacteria > Pseudomonadota > Gammaproteobacteria > UBA9339 > UBA9339 > CAVFMC01. Next base: position 1,258 of record CAVFMC010000041.1, read on the forward strand.
CAGCAGCACTTGCATCAGATAGTCCAGTAACTTCTGCGGAGTCAGGAGTTGCGCCAACCACTGAAACAGTTGCGGATCATTGAGCATTAAAGCGTCAATGAGACAGAGCGGCGCCTGCCTAACTTGGATATCATCCTTAATAGCCAGTTCGAGCGCAACGACAATGGACGGATACTCAGCGATTACCTGAGGATCAAGCACTAGAGTCGCTAAATTCACATCGCCCAAACCTTTAGGACCTAATAAAAGGATTTTTAAACAACTGCTTAGTAAGGACAACCGATTAGTGGATAAGAGCCGTGCCAACAGGTGGGCGTAACTCTCCTGCTGGGTACTGCAATATTTTAGCAGCATCAGCAATAATTCAAACTCATTACATAACATATGTTGGGTTAAGCAGTTACAACCAGCTTGATTGGTCGGCCAAACCTGAGCCAGATAATCGGCCAGTAATTGTGCTAACAGGTTCTGATACTTCGGACCGAGATCGCAGATGGTCGCAAAAACCGCATCAATGATGGCTAAATTATATTTGGGCACTAAATTTAACATCACAAATAGCATATGCATTTTATTTGATTGCAGCGTAGCGTCCTCGCTTTCAGCCGATCTTTTGTTGCTCGTATTACTCGTGCTACTCACCAATAGAGCTATCGGCCCTAATTTGCAAATGGTTTGTTTCTGCTTTTGAAACGCTTGTAACAGCGCAGGATCCCGGAGATATTTGCGCGCGGGAAAAGCCAGCAGCGGAGCTAAACTTTTTAAATACTCCATTACAAAGAGCTCTGTACCTTCATCTTCACCTTTACTTTTTACAAAAGCGTTACATGCATGTTGAAAATCAGCCATTATTAACCCAAACATCTTTGGTAACAACTGCGCCGCCGCTTGGTTTTCTTGCTTGCTGTCTAATCGCTGAAGCCTGCCCAGGAGTGTGAGACAGCTGGTAATAGGTAACGCCACTAAACGACAATCTGCGTTATCAAGCAAGGCATAGAAACTGGACCGACGACATTGCGACCGGTACCGAACTAGATTTTTGGCAGTTCTAAGTGACTCCGCTAACAAAAATCGCATTAGCTGCTGCCGATTATGCGCTGCCGCATGAGTAAACAGATCTAAGCAATCCTGCTGTTCCGGATGCTTAATAAAATCAGCAATAAAGGTGAAATCCTCTTGATCAATCGAATAAGCAAATTGTTTAAAACTAGCGCTCTGCTGAAGCCCAGTAAAACTTGGAAAGATCTGATCAAACAAAGGCGCCAACTCGATATGCGGATTCTGCTGCCGCACAATAATAAAGGCGCGAAACAGCGGGGCTAAATATTTAGCGCGATTACCAAATACCTCTGCTTTTTTAACTTGAAAAGGCCGCAGCAGCTGTGCGATCTGGTCCGCCTTTAACTTAAGTTTGTTTAAGGCGGCTACTGGATCCGTACTAAACTGCATTTCAGATGCGGTACCGCTCTGGTCACCCTGCTGCCTTAACTGCGTTGGTTGTAACTGCGGCATGCAGGACTGTAACTGTTGGATAAAATCTTGTAAAAAGTTGTTAATTTTTTGCGCATTATCGATCTCGGATTGATAAGCGGCCTTGTTTTTCGTATCAATGTTCACGAAAGCGGTATCGGTATCACTAACTGCGTCAGTTGCTGTATTCGCCACATCTGCTGTATCCGCTGCAGTCGCCGCAATCGCTTCATCTTGCTCCCACTGTTGATTATCCGGACCAAGACTAATAACAGTCGGCATCAAATCCAGCTCCTCGACGGCGTCTAATAATTCATAAACCTCCGAATCGGAAATCAGTTCGTCGATCAACAATAAAGCTTGTGTCAGTTTTTGCAGCGCCTCCACCCGAGCTTGTCGCTGTGCGAAGGACTCATTAGGTAAAGCGGTACTTAGCTGAATGATTAAGGTATCGCTCAGCATTAAGGTGAGTTCCTGAGTATAAGTAGGCAGGTCAATCTCATTGGTTAACCAAGAACCGACTTGCTGAACTATATCCGTGATTTCGCAGGAACGCAGCAACCACCAACTGTGAAACAGTGGTACCTGCTGGAGCAGCGCTTGCAGAATCAATTGGTCTTCCCAATAATCTTGCTCTAGTATGACTTGCAGCTTAAAAGCAGACCAGGATTGCAGTGCTGGAATTTCCGCTTGGAGTTGAGCTAGTAAGCGCGGCCGCAGATACTCTTTTATTTTACCAATTACCTGATGGGTATAATCATAGGGCTCCGCTCCTTGGAGTTTTGCTAGTGCCGCAAAATCTTCAAAAGTGATTACCGTCTGCTGATCAAAACGAATCTCAGCTAGCTTTTTATCCGCTTGCCTAAAGGCGTCTTCAATAAGTTCTGGAACTCTGCGCACTAAACTGTTCTGTAGCGCATCGGCAGCAGTTACGGGAGTCAGCGTGACGTCATGGTGCCCGATACTGACTCGTAATTTAGCCATCCGTAATTTAAAGACATCGGGGATCTTGGTCATCCGATAACGTGCAAGCGTCTCCATCCTAGCTGCTGTGGACACCGGAGCTAACGGAGAGAACATGGATGTCGCGATCAAACTTTGCTCAGGTATATGTTCAGCTACTGGCGCCTGGCATGGTCGCTCTAGTGGACTAATCTGCAATCGCTGACAGTATTGGGCAAACAGAGTTAGCGAAGTATTGGCCATAGACTCGCAATTCGCCCAAGTTTGTAACGCCTGCTGAAAATTATGATAATTTAAAAGGAGCGCCGCAATCAACTGTACTACCCTGTTATGTATGATCGTCTCAGCGGTTAAATTCCAAAAGCGGACCGCCTGGAAGATCACTGCGTAGCAATCAGCAGGTGAACGCGTCGCGCTAGCGAAGAACATGAACTGCATTAATTGCTGTTCATCCTGTAGCTGACTAGCAACCTTTTCATCCACAAATTGCCCGGTTGAATAGGGCAACAAATAATCGAACAGGGTGACTAATAACCCATCCGGTTGCGCATAGCATAGCAAAGCATACTGTAGATAATTCAGCGGCTGAGAATTAACTTTACCTGCATTATCAGTAAATGTTAATCGATCATTTAAGATCATCACGCCAATCTTAACTAAAGGATCATCGTGACACTTCAGCTGATAAGCACGTAATCGCGCTAGCTGCCCCACCGTAAGCTGCAAAGTGTGCTTTAAGCAGCGCTTAAACTGTGGTAATCTATTTAAATTCTGAATTAAGGTTTGCAGGATATTAGCTTGGCCAATTTTAATTGCCCATTGTAATAGCCAGCTAATACACGCTGGTGGCCATTCGCTGTCTCTATAGCTATCCCTGTAATAGCTCCATCGATCCTGTTCATCCAGTACCGTTTGCAACCCCGCTGCTAAACTGGAGCATTGCAACAACTTAATAATGATCAATTCATAACTAGGCTGCACCAGCTGTCGCTCAAGAAACCCCTGAAGAAAATCACTGACTACGGTCGGGCTAGAAAACAGTTCATCTGGCAGTAACTGATAAACTCCGTGATCTAAAAAGCTATCCAACAAAGCTGTTACTAGCTGTTCCTGCTGCTGCAGGGCATAGTAGAGTAGCCGCCCCAACTGCTGCTGCCCTACTATTACCATTTGTTTAGCATTTTGCTGCACCAACCCACGATAGCTCGACTCCGCTACTAACAGCTGAATCAGGGGCACGGCTGATGGAGGTAGCACCAGGGACTGATCACTATTACTATCGCTATTACTGTTTATGACCAACACCTCATCCAAGCACAACTGGCCAAAAGCTAGATCTGGCGGCATCTGCTGCAAATAACGCGCCAGGAGAGACAGATGCCCTAGATGTAACTGTTGCAGCAGCCAGCGCCGCCATACAGTTAACTGCACCGCAGGTAACTGCTGCATCGGCCTAAATACTAATTGTACCGTATCGAAGTTAGGACACCATCGTTCTAATAGCCACAAGCAAAAACTGCTGCGCTGTTGCTCTTGATAAGCATAATCACATGGAGTTAGTACTAACTGTGAGAACAGTAGCGGCTCCTTCGCCAAGGGCGTAAAAAATGAGCTTAGCAACTCTACCGGCGCTTGATAGAGCAGCGCGACCAGACGATTACCGCTATACAGCTGGCCATCCCCTACCCTTTCCATGCACAATATGGTACGTAGCATGGCACGTAGCGTCTCTTTCTGTTCCGATCGCATCTTACCTTCGACCATGCAGCCGATCACTACCGCTAAGATCTCTGCTGCCGCAGCATAATTATGCTGATCTAAAGTGGTGCGTAGACAAAATTTTAATGGTTCACAATTTTTAGAAAATAGCGCTTGAGCTAGCAGCTTAGCCGGCTCTGCCTTATTGAGCAACGGTTGTCGCTCATGCTTAACGCTTAACTGAATCTGAATTAATTTATGCCAGAGCGGTAGGTCATGCAGCAGGATAAATAGCGCATAATTAACAGCTACCCCCTGATGTTCCATCAGTTGTGCCAGCACCGCTTTTAAAGCGTGAGCGATAATCTGATTACCCACGCTGCTAGCGGTTTCTACTATGAGTTCCAAGAGTTGTCTTTTACTACTAGCCGGAGTGTAGGTTGGAGTAGCAGCGGCAACCGCCAAAGGAAGCTCAACCGGCTTAGCCAAGGCGGCAAATAATTGTTGTAAAGTTGTTTGCAACTGCTCTTGGCTATTTTCCTTGGCTGATAGCACCCGCGCCAATAGTTTTAGACGATCATTGAGATTGGGTGCTGCACAATGTAGCAGTGCTAGCACTAAAGAATAATGCCTCTGGCTAATCTGCCCGAGCAGCCAGTTGCCCTGGTTGAACGGAGTTGCTCTCATATAATGTTCTAATTTAGTCAATAGATCGAATCGCGGCGACTGTTGGGCATATTCTGGTAACAGGGCTAAGAGCGGTTGTACTATGGTTACAAATTGGGGTTGCAACGGCTCTTGTAATAGAAAATTTAAGAGTTTAAAGGTTGGCTGAACTCCCGATCTTGCGCCACCGACACTAGCGACACTATTGACGCTAGCCACGCTAGCTACCCTGGGTTCTATTCGGTCAAAAATAGTAAACAGCTTTTGCTTCAGTAGCCCGGCAAAAGCAACACGCGTGCCGATTCCAGCAAGTTGTAAAAAAGGCACGCTCCATTGCAGCGCCTGCCGTAGCGCCGTTTGGGTGCGTTGATTAAATTCCCTTAAGTCCTGCGGGGTAAAATTTAGCAAACGGAGAATATCCTCTTGAATTATTTGCATTAATTCTTGTACCCCTCGGTCATCCAAATCAGTGCAATCTAACGCTAAATTTTCAATCTGTTGCCGGTTAGCCTCGGTGCACATGGCCAAAATCTCGCCACGTAAGCTATCCTCTGTTAGTAAAAATTGCACCACCCGGTAATTCTGCTGCGCGATAGCATAAGTGAGTAGCAACGGCTGCGCAGGTATAATCTGGGTAATAAAATTCGCAATCAACTGAAAATCAGCCGGACCTAACCGATTTTGTAAAT
>CAVFMC010000041.1:6753-8468 GCA_963623565.1 Bacteroidaceae bacterium
CTCAGGATACTGTTCTTTTAGAAGGATAAAAGCTCGCAGCAGCGGCTTTAAATAGCGGTTCGGACAAGTTGTAAATACCTCTTTGCGTTTCGCGGCAAAGGGCTGATAAATCTCAGCTATTGCACCAGCATCAAACCAAACATCTGAACGCTGCTGTTGTATTGAAAGAAGCTGGCGATTGAAAGTCCCCAGGAAACCCGCTAAAGCTTGAATCTGCATATCGGTAATGGAGGATGTGGTAGTTGACACTAGATTTAGCAGTTCGAATCGGAGACTGTTAGTCAGCAGCTCATTAATCAAGATAATTCCTTGCACAAGCTGCTTAAAACTATCATTACTGCGCTGATTTTCTAACAGTAATTGGATATGGTTAACCGTCAACGCCGATAAGCGCTGAATAGTTGTTTGCATTTGCTGGGGAAAAGATAGAACTGTTCTAAACCATGGACCAGTTTGTCGCTGCACAGCTTCTAAATCACAACTAATTAACTGCCGCCAGCTACTAAACAGCGGAACTTGGGTGCTGTAAAATTGAAAAAGAATCCTACCTATCCAACAGCGCTGTTCCGGCGCGTTAAATATGGCTGACCAGATCTCCGGCGCTACAAAATAACTTTGAAAAATTACTTTTAACTCCTGTTGCAGCAACGGCAGTAGCTTAGTAATAGCCGGACTCTCCATATAAAAAGCGGGCTGATCAACGTTCCGCTGTGCAATCGGCATAAAATCCGCCAGGGTAATTAGATAATCAGCATTCTTCTTGTCAGTATTCCTGTTAGTGCTATTAGTGCGCAAAATACCTATTAGACTCTTATGGGCAGCTAAATAGCACTCAATCTGCGTACGCATTACCATTTCCGGATCCAGCGCTAAAAGAAAACCAGGCACCGACTCCCTTATTGACAGCGACGGTAACAACGACCGTTGAATAACATTATCAAATGGTACAAACAATGATAATAAAAAATCCACTATCAACGACCGTTGCGAGGCTAGCGTGCTTAACCGCTGACTTAACCGAATTAGTTGCTGCTGCCACAACTCTGGCGTTGTTAGCTGCCGCAATTGGTCCAGCGTTAAATTAAACAGCACGCAACAAAAGGCTTGGTGCAGAGTAATCAGATCAGTATTAACTATCTGGTCAGGTTTTAGTTGATTCAAAATTTCTACCAACAGGTACAAAATGATCGACGGTCGATACTGTGCCGTAATGGTGGTAGGTTTCTTGTCTGCTATGGAATAGTAACTGACTTTAAGCACTGGTAGATCGAGTTGTTTACTGCAGCACGTCACCAACTCTTGCACATCTAACCATTGGGATGACCGATGCACTGGGAGAATGATGTTATGGCTACAGGTAAGGAAAAATTGCCTAAAGGTCTGCTCACAAGCGGTTTGGAAGGCAGTAGAACTATCCCTATCTGGAATAATCCATTTACCTTTTTGCTTGTCATAAAAATTGAGTAATTTTGGTGCCGATATAGCTGGCGCAGCAAGCACCATCTCCATAAACCCAACTACAGAACTTAATTTAATTATGCTAATCAAGTCTGCACTGGGCTTAACATGCAGTTGACGCATCCCTATCTTACCAGCAGCAGACACTGACACTGGAGCGGTGTTAGCTGCCTGATTGGCGTTATTGCCATTAGCCTCTTGACTATCAATACTGTTATCATATTGCATAAATCAATTCTCTTTGCACTATTCCTATA
>CAVFMC010000042.1:0-8462 GCA_963623565.1 Bacteroidaceae bacterium
GTCATTAGCCAATCAGAAATTCCCCGCCATCTGCCATCTTTTGCAGCCGGGGTGCGCAACGCCTTGCGGCGCAAGCCACGCCTGATTTTAGTGGGAGAAGCACGAGATGGCGAGACCATTTCTGCGGTAATCGAAGCGGCGCTAACCGGTCATCCAGTCTATACCACCTTGCATACGGTAGGGGTAGCGGATACCGTCCGCCGTTTAGTAGGCAGTTTTGCCGCCGAGGAGAGGGATGGTAAAACCTTAGATATTCTAGAGACCGTACGACTGATCGTCTGCCAAAAACTATTACCCTCTACTGACGGCAAACAGGTCGCGCTGCGGGAATTTCTAGCTTTTGATGCTGCTATGCGCGAACAGCTACAGGACTGCGATCCTAGTCGGATGTTAATGCGGGTACGGGAGTTCTTAGACCAATACGGCCAAACTTTTCTCCAGGATGCTCGTGCTAAATTTGAAGCGGGAATTTTACCGGAAAAAGAGTTAAGGTTGATTGAATTAGAGGCGGATCGTAGAATGACCAGTGAGCAACATGAACGATCCTAACATCCATTATAGATCATAATTAGTTCGTCCATCGCTTGCGACGCCATGTCCACATCCACCCCATTACCCATTATTCCGGTTATTTTAGGCCCTACCGGCGTAGGTAAATCCAGTATCGCCCTGGCTCTTGCGCAGCAGTACAATCAACAGCATAGCTCGCAGATCGAGATCGTCAATCTTGATTCTGTCGCCATCTATCGCGGATTAAATATCGGTGCAGCCAAACCTACGCTAGCGGAACGACAACAGGTGGCGCAACATCTATTAGATGTGGCAGAGATCGACGCGCCTTGGACGGTAGCCGATTACCAACAGGCGGTAGCCCAGCTCCTACCTACCATCTTACAACGAGGGAAGCTACCGCTACTGGTAGGCGGTAGCATGCTTTATTATCAAGCACTCACCCGAGGTTTATCCACGCTTCCCGCTACCAGCCCGGCTATGCAGCAACAGTTGCAAACGGAGGAGCAGCAGAATGGTTTAGCGCAGCAGTATCATCATTTGGGCACCATCGATCCCCTGAGTACAGCCAAAATTCATCACCAAGATCGGCAACGGATTCATCGCGCGTTGGCAGTCTACTATCAAACCGGCCTACCCCTATCGCGCTGGCAACAGCAACATCCGCCCCGGGGGCTGCCTTATCGCTTTGATACCATTATTATTAATGATTCCATTGCCGCCCTACGCGCACGCATCCAGATCCGTTTTCAACAGATGCTGCAGCTCGGTTGGCTTGACGAAGTGCGCGAACTGTATCAGCGCTATCATCATATCGCCATCGCCTCTCACCAGCCACCCCGCCCGCTGCGCAGTGTGGGTTATCGCCAGTTATGGGATTATTATGATCAAAAATTAACCCTTGCCCAAGCGTTGCAGCAGATCCCGCTAGTTACTGGCCAACTAGCCAAACGCCAGCAGACCTGGCTCCGCGCAATGCAGCGTAATCAGCCTCAACTGGTGTCATATAATCCGCAACAACCACAATTATTAACCCAGCTGCAGCAACGGCTAACTAGCGATTTTACAAAGCTAGCACGGGTGTGATATCCTGGCCGGGAGTTAAGAAACATCCAGATTAAAGATAAAATCATATTTTGATATTTATGTTACAGATTATTAAAGAGATTGAAACGATTTTTACCGCCGCTTTTGCCCAACTGGGCTTGCAGCATTTCGCGGTCAATGTAACGCCAGCCACCCGCACGCAGTTCGGTGATTATCAGGTGAATGGAGTGCTGGCGGCGGCTAAAGCGTGTCAAGCGGCACCCCGCCCGCTGGCACAACAGGTGCTACAGGCTGCTCAGCTACCCACCGAGCTAGTTGGTAAAGCGGAAATTGCCGGGCCGGGTTTTATTAATTTATGGCTTAATGACCAGCGACTGCTGCGTGAATTAAATCAGCTAGCCCAACGGCAATTTAACCCGTTCATGCCATTACATGACACTAACGGTCATCTTGACGCACATCCCTACACGGTGGTTATTGATTACTCGTCGCCCAACCTAGCTAAAGAGATGCATGTCGGTCATCTACGCAGCACCATTATCGGCGATGCGCTAGTACGCTTGCATCAATTTGTAGGCCATCGGGTAATTAAGCGTAACCATGTGGGTGATTGGGGCACCCAATTTGGCATGTTACTTGCCTATATGGTAGAACAGCAGCTGCTGGACCAACCGACTAGCGATCATGCTATAACCGATCCAAACCATCATCAGCACGCGAGTTGTAAGTTAACTATGGCGCTCAGCGATCTAGAAGCTTTTTATCGCCAAGCTAAATTGCGTTTTGATCAAGATGCCACCTTTCGTGAGACCGCCCATCGCATGGTAGTGAAATTGCAACATAAAGAGCCAGCCGTCTACCAACTCTGGCAGCAATTTGTAGCCATTTCCATGCAACATTGCCAAGAGATTTATCGGCGGTTAGGAGTGTTATTAGAGCCACAAGATGCGGTGGGAGAAAGTTATTATAATGAGATGTTGCCTGCTGTAGTACAGGACTTAGTAGACGCGCAGATTGCGGTGGATGACGATGGTGCCAAGTGCATTTTCTTCGCCCCCGGTGAGCTGCCGCTGGAGGATAGCGGGTCTAGTACGCCCTTTATTATTCAAAAGCGGGATGGTGCCTATCTCTACGCCACTACCGATCTAGCTGCCGCTTATGATCGTATCGATCAGTTGCAGGCAGACCGCTTACTCTATGTGATCGACGCCCGACAGAGTTTGCATATGCAGCAGCTAATCGCCACCCTCCGGCGCCGAGGAAAATTAAATGCCAAGGTGATCGCGGAACATATTCCTTTTGGGGTGATGTTAGGAGAGGATGGACGCCCCTTTAAGACTCGGGATGGGGGCGTGGTGCACCTAGCGGAACTACTGAATGAAGCAGAGAGGCGAGCCAAGCAACAACTACAGCTACGGCACGCGGATTGGAGCAGCGAAAAGATTGATCAGATTGGCGCTAGCCTGGCGGTGGCGGCAATTAAATACGCCGACCTTTCCAAAAACCGCCTGAGTGATTATAAATTTAGTTTTGATCAGATGCTGAGCTGGGAAGGCAATACCGCCCCTTATCTCCTCTACGCTTACGTCCGCGCTAAGAGTATTGAGCGTAAGCTACAGGTAGATCAGTCCGGAACTAGCCCGATAGCGCCGCAGCTAGATCCCACCATAACTCCCCATCCAGCTGAACGGGAACTAATTAAAAACTTACTGCAATGGGATGGAGTTCTGCAGCAGACTATCGATCATAGCTTGCCCCACCTACTCTGCACCCAGCTCTATCAATTAGCCAGTCTTTTTATGCGCTTTTACGAACAGTGTCCGATTAGCAACGCTGCATCCGCGGTGCAATGCTATCGCTTAAGTTTAATCGTTTTAGTGGCTACGAATTTAAAACTAGGCTTGCAGCTATTAGGTATTGAAGTGATTGATGAAATGTAGAACGCTACCCACCCATTATTATTGCTGTTGATAACTAAGTATAAAAAACACTACCGCCCCTAGGGTAATCCACAGGTCCGCCAGATTAAAAACTGGAAAATGCCAAGCGCCTAGGTGGCAATCAATAAAATCGATCACCCAACCGTAATACCAACGATCCAAAGCGTTACCCCAGATACCACCTAGAAAAGTAGCACTAGCTAATTGCCAACAAATCTCTGTACGTATATTGACATGACTGATTTGATTGACTGCCCGAACAGGTCGCGACCAACGAGTTGGCCAGCTCAAAGCAAGACGCATGGTCGGAACCAGCCAACTCGCCAGCACCCACAAGCTCACCACCACTGCTATAATTAAGGAACCAACGATCGCTAACTGGTCACTATTAGCCAATAAACTAAAAGCTACCCCCGAATTAGTAGTTAAATAAATATTACAAAAGGGCGTTAGGTAATAACTGGCGCCGTAGACAAAGTGCCGCATAACCCACTGTTTAGTGTAATAATCTAGATAAAAGCTGGCGCTGGCCCAGACGATACCCACCAAGAAAATCAATAAGCGCCGCACTATAACCACTCCACTGCAGTAGTTATATGACTAACATTGACTAGTAATTTCTTCATTTCGCTTGGTTATTGTTCTTTATTAGTTGCTAAATGGTTAAAGGTTGTTCATAAGCCGGATTCTGTTTGCAACGGTCATTTATCTACGAAATATGTCGCCATATTCCTCTAGCAACCTACCCGAATTTAGAACCGGCACTTGCCAGTTGACCGCGAGCCACGATCCGGGCGTTTCATATTCCCCTAAATTCCTATTTGGTCTTGCTTCGAGAGGGGTTTACCTAGCCACCCTTGTTACCAAGCGTGCGGTGTGCTCTTACCACCCCGTTTCACCCTTACTACTATTGGCATGCTAGCGCACCAGGCGCCGCCTCATCATCTAGCAGCGGTCTATTTTCTGTGGCACTTTCCACGAGCTTACACTCTCCAGACGTTATCTGGCTCTCTGCTCTCTGAAGTCCGGACTTTCCTCTAGCCTAGCCCAATTGCAGCTAAACCAGCGACCGTTTGACCAACCTTTAACAGTTATAAATTAGCATAACTGTACGGGAGATACAACCCTAGACCCTGCCTCAGTGATTGCATTTTTTGCAAACTGATTATAAAGTTGTATACTACACTTAAAAAGTAATACTGTACAACGGATACAACAAAGGATGTACTATAATAAAATAAAAATTAAAACGCTCATCAGCGTGTGTGTGCTGCTGGCGCTCCTGTTGGCCGCGATTGGTCTAACCTATAACCCCCAACTATGGCAGCAACAACTAAGCATTAGCTTTGACGCTGCTGCCACGCCCTGGAAAATTTATCTGATAACAGTGTGGTTCTTATGGTTGTTAGGCAGTCTTTGTCTGCAACTCTCAGTTTACGCAATAGTTCAAGTGTGCTCTTGGCCCCAACGGATTCAAGAGTGGCTGAGTGTACGAAGACAGCAAACGTTTCGTGCTACCGTTTATGCAAACACGATGCAACAGCTGTGGTTACAACAGCTGGTGTTAAACGAGATAGCAGAACTACAAGAACAAGCATATAATCAATCTGATAAAGCGCAAAACCAAAATAAACAGCGTTTACAAGATAGTGAAAATCGACGGTGGCAAGCATTGCGCTACACCCTGGCTATCCAGCACCAGCTACTGGGTCATAACCCATATCAAGCACTGCGCCTAGTGTATCTCTTGGCCGCCATCGATCCTAGCTGGGGCACGCTCTGGTACTGGAAAGTTATAGCCTATATTAGTCAACATAACAGTGGCGAGCCCGCGCCGCAGTTAGATCAGCGGTTTGCGCTCGCACTGCCGCATCAGCAACATAATCATGCTAGTGGCGGTCAACCGAGCGCTGACGGAATGCTAGCTAGTTTACCCCCACCGCTACTCTGGCAGTTAGCACAGTACCTCTACTTAGCGGGCGCGCTGATGAGTTTACAATACCTAATCAAGAAAACAGATTGGCGTCGAGTGGCAGCATTTGGAGCGAATGCTGCCGACGCGATGAACGGCTACGCACATCCTAAAGAGTTTTGGCAGTTGCGGTGGTGGCAACGCTATTTAGTCATGCAGACCCAGAAGAGTGATCTGGCTCATGATTCTCCAGCTCAGCTCACCAGTTTGTGGCAACAGCTACCTAGCCAGTTACAATACGTTCCGGAAATAGCGCGGTGGTGGCTAGAACAGCTGCTGCAGCAGGGGGATACACAAAATGCCGAAAAATATTTGCGCAAATTCATCAAAACGCTCCTATCACTTACTATCCATACCCCTAATCTGTTCGCCAAAATGTTAGGCAAGGCAGCTGCACCATTATGGTTTCATCAGACGACCACCAGCCCGCTAGCTAATGCGCCTAGCACCAGTTTTAACTGGCCGGCTTACTGCATCCGAATTGCCCGCGCCAATCAAAGCCAAGCTGCGTGGCTAGCAACCCTTGAAAAAGAGTTGCTGCCAACACTAGTAACCACGTCATCTAATAAAAACTCTGCCAGCCATTCTCTACGTGCTAAGAATGCTAGCGATATTTGGTTTTGTGCTGGTCAATTGGCGCTGGATCTTAGCCTCTGGGGCCAGGCAGAACGGTTTTTGGGTCAGGCACGGGTAGCGGCCTTAGCAGCCGCTGATGCGCCCGGCTACCTGCAGAGTAGCTTGGCTTTAGCAAATTTATTAGCCAAACAGTTGCAACAGCCAGAAACGGCGCATCGCTACCAGTTGGAAACCTTAGAGCAGTTAAATCAGCTATATCAAGTCAATAAAAATGATACAGCACAAGAATATGCGCCGCACTAGATTAATAGCATGGCTTAGCTGCTGCATCTTAGGGTCAACTCTGCTAACCACGCCGCCCCTGCTGGCTGTTCCATCATCGTCCACGCCTAGTGCCGCGCAGCAGCTCTCCACTAAATTAGCACCCATTAGCAGCTGGCAAGCCCATTTTACTCAACGGGTGCTGATTAACGGACGCACTACTAGTCTGCAGCAGGGCCAACTGTACATCCGTAGACCGGGCTATTTACGTTGGGAGATTCACACGCCTTTTAAACAGATCATTTGGTTTACACCACAACGCAGCATCTCTTATGATCCGGAGTTAGCCCAAGCGATTATCCAGCCGTTGCATGCTAATACACCATCCTCGCCGCTCTATCTGCTGAGCGCCCACACTGATACGCTACTGCAACCAACGCGACTACAGGTCACCAAAAGTGGCGCTAACCGTTTTGTACTGCGCCCCCAGCAAGCCGAAAGCTGGCAGGAAGCAACGCTAACATATACTGCGGATAAATTGGTCAGGATGGAGATTGCCACTTTAGATCAGCAGCAGATTCAGATTACTTTTAGCCAGATTATTATCAATCCCCGACTGGATCCACAGCTATTTAGCTTTCAACCCACAGCAGAGATAGAAATTTTAGAATCCAAGTGATCTGTCGCAGACGAGTTGTTTATAAAGCATTTGCTTTTACCGCCCAATAATGTTACAAAACCATTGGGATTTAGAAACATTATTGGGCGCTATTTCAGCGTTTAGTATTTATATTTATTATTTATTATTTGGTATTTAGTATTTATTAACTATAATTAAGGGGAATAAAGCTATGGCAGTACAAAAAAGTAGAGTAACCCGTTCTAAACGTGGGATGCGTCGTTCGCATGATCATGTTACCGGACCCACCTTGGCGATCGATCAATTAACCGGTGAAACTCATCGCCGGCACTGCATGACCAAAGATGGTTATTATCGCGGACGACAGGTCATTAAACCTAAAAAAATCAATTTACCGGCGGAGGAAAACGCGCAGACTGAGAACAGCGACAGCGCCGGCACTGATAGCAATTAGCGCAATATCGGCGTTAGATCACTGTAACATGTATAGCTAAAAATAATTACTATGGTCACGATTGCAGTAGATGCCATGGGTGGGGACCGTAGTTATCAGGTGACGGTCCCAGCGGCACTGGAGTTATTAGCTAGCGAGCCTGATGTAAAATTAGTTTTGGTAGGGGATAATGCGCTACTGCAGGCAGAAGTCACTGCTAGTAGTGCTAAGTTGCCACAATACCTCAGAGGCCGGCTGCAGGATCAGCTCCCTGAGCGACTGCAGCTACAGCATGCTAGTCAGCGGATTGAGATGGATGACTCACCAACTAAAATCATTCGTAGTAAACGAGATTCTTCCATGCATCGCGCGCTAGATTTAGTGGCATCTGGACAAGCTCACGCTTGCATTAGTGCGGGTAATACCGGGGCGCTAGTGGCGCTATCCTGCTTAAAATTAAGAACCATCGACGGGATCGACCGGCCTGCTCTAATCTCCTGCGTACCAACCCTTAATCCTACCCAAGGAGTTCATATTTTAGATCTAGGCGCCACCATCGCCCATTCCGCACATAATTTAGTGCAACTAGCAGTGATGGGATCGGTGCTACTCACTGAAGTCTATGGAATTACCCACCCCAAAGTGGCGCTGCTGAACATTGGTACCGAGGAGATTAAAGGTAGCGATGAAATCAAAGAAGCAGCACGACAGCTCGCCCAGATGCCTCAACTCTGTCATTATCTAGGGTTTATCGAAGGCGATGCGATCTTCCGGGGCGAGACACAACTAGTAGTCTGTAACGGCTTTATTGGCAATGTCTTGCTAAAAACCTTGGAAGGATCAATGTACCTCTTAAAGGGATTGATTAAACAGAGTATGCAGCAGAGTCTTAAAACCCGTTTAATGACCTATCTAGCGGCGCCGCTACTACTGCGTATGCGCCGTACCTTGGATCCCGCGCAGCATAATGGGGCGTCCCTACTAGGATTAAATGGAGTGGTGATTAAGAGCCATGGTGGCGCTAATAAAGAAGCGTTTTTCTGCGCACTGAAGAAGGCGGTGTATGAAGCCCGTCGCGATGTG
>CAVFMC010000043.1:0-8355 GCA_963623565.1 Bacteroidaceae bacterium
GCAACTTTACGTAACGCGGAATTTGGTTTTTTGGGGGTGGTAGTATATACTCTAACACAAACTCCCCGCTTTTGCGGGCAGCCATGAAGAGCCGGAGTAGGATTTTTATACGGTCTAGCTTTACGACCGCTCTTGATTAACTGATTAACCGTGGCCATGCTTACTGCTCTATATTTACTCTCTTATATTTACTTTCTATTTGCTCTGCGTCTATTCAATTACTATCTTATTAAGCAATCCTTCAGTAATCGTATTTACGTTTCCAAGTTTTTTCATCATCACCAAAAATTACACCGTCTGATTGTATCTAATTTACAACTTAGAATCAACCTATAATTAAACGATAACAGAAAATATTTTTCATATTCATCTTCTAATAACAACACTCCTAGCTGACATTCGCTTCTAAGTCCGATTGCAGTGGTTCGGATGGTTCGGTAGGCTGAATTAACAGCTCATCCATACTAAACTCTGCCGCTGCTTCTGCCGCCGACGCTGCCGCGTTCTTGAACTGTTTCTGTTCATTCTGTCGCCGACGTTCATTGTGATAAGCAAAACCGGTACCCGCGGAGATCAACCGACCAACAATCACATTTTCTTTCAAACCACGCAGCAGATCGCGTTTACCATTAATCGCCGCATCAGTTAGTACTTTAGTGGTCTCCTGGAAGGAAGCGGCGGAAAAGAATGACTCGGTCGCCAGCGATGCTTTGGTAATCCCCAGCAGAACACGGGCAAACTGCACGGGCGCTTTGCCGGCCGCTAGTAACTCCTGATTGAGCTGTTCTACCTTGTCACCTTCCACCTGTTCACCCGCTAACAGTTCGCTATCTCCTGGATCCGTTACTGCCACTTTACGCAGCATCTGGCGCAAAATAATTTCAATATGCTTATCATTAATTTTTACCCCTTGCAAGCGGTACACATTCTGTACCCCATTAATCATCATATTAGTCAGCTGATTAAGTCCCAGTAACCGCAACACATCATGTGGGTCTAAATCTCCATCCGAAATCATCTCGCCAACTTCAACCCGATCACCTTCAAACACGTTGATAGTGTTCCATTTACTTAGCGCAATCTCTGACTCGTAACCATCATCCTGACGAATGATTAACCGTCGCTTGCCTTTACTCTCTTTTCCGAACACCACCGTACCAGAACATTCCGCTAAAATAGCTGGATCTTTAGGATGATGGGCTTCAAAGAGGTCAGCTACCCGCGGCAGACCGCCGGTAATATCCCGAGTCTTAGACATCTCTTGTGAAATATGGGCGATAATGTCACCTACCGATACCTGATCGCCATCGTTAACGTGCAAAATTGCTCCCTCTGCAAGGAAATAGACTGCCGGCTGGCTACCGTTCACCAAAATCTCTTCTCCCTGTTCATCCAGTATAGTAATCTGTGGATGCAGCGGTTGGCCATTCTGCCCGGCCCGTTGTCCTACCGAAGCGGTAATAATTGTGGTGCTTAAGCCGGTTAACGCATCCAGCTGATGTTGAATGTTCACGCCTTCTACCAGATCCACTAACCGAATGCGACCACTCACCTCACTAATAATCGGCTTGGTATGCGGATCCCATTCCGCTAGCAACTGCGCCGCCTCACACTGCTCTCCATCCTGCACTTTTAGCAGAGCCCCATACGGAATTTTATAGCGCTCTTTTTCCCGTCCCTTAGAGTCAATCACCGAGAGATTACCATTACGCGATACGGTAATCAGCTCGCCATTTTCACGCTGCAGCAGTTTAACCCCAGAGAGATGGATCTGGCCACCCACGCGTGCTTCGATACTGTTCATGGCCGACGCTTGCGACGCTGCCCCACCAATGTGGAAGGTACGCATGGTCAGCTGAGTACCCGGCTCTCCAATCGACTGTGCAGCAATAATTCCTACCGCCTCGCCGACATTAACCAATCTATTGCGTGCTAAATCTAATCCATAACAGTGAGCGCAAACCCCATGCTTACTAGCACAGGTAATTGGCGAACGCACTTTCAGATGATCTACTCCATGCTGGTCAATCAACGCTAGATGCGCTTCGCCTAGTAGGGTATTGCGCGGTAGCAACAGCTCCCCGTTCTCAGGATCCAATAGATCTTCTGCTAACACCCGACCCAACGCCCTTTCATGCAGCGACTCCACGATATTTCCGCCCTCTACAAAGGCGGCGATTACAATTCCCTGCTGGGTGCCGCAATCCGCTTCGCGCACTACCGTGTCCTGCGCCACATCTACTAAACGACGGGTTAAATAACCGGAATTAGCGGTCTTGAGCGAAGTATCCACCAGCGCCTTTCGTGCCCCGTGGGTGGAAATAAAGTACTGCTGTACATTCAATCCTTCCCTAAAATTGGCGGTCACTGGAGTCTCCATAATTCCACCATCCGGTCGGGCCATCAGCCCACGCATTCCGGCCAGCTGTCGCATCTGCGCCGGCGAACAACGCGCCCCCGAATCTAACATAATAAACAGCGGATTAAACGACGCCTGAGTTACCCAGTTGCCCTCACGATCCTGCACCTGCTCGGTAGACATATTTTTCATCATCTCATCGGAGAGACGATCATTGGCTCGCGACCAAATATCAATTACTTTATTATATTTTTCATTTTTGGTGGCCAAACCGGAAGCATACTGCTGTTCAATCTTAGCGATTTCTACTTCAGCTTCTTTAATCACCCGTTGTTTAATGTTGGGGGTCACTAAATTATGCACCCCGATTGAAAGCGATGACTTGGTAGCGTAATGATAACCGATATACATTAATTGGTCAGCAAAAATCACGGTGGTTTTATTGCCTAAATAGTGACTGCAATAGCCTAATAATTTGGAAATAGCTTTGGTATCTAGCGGACGATTAACCAGCTCAAACGGTACCCCAGGTGGCACAATCCGCCAAAAAAGCGCGCGCCCCACGGTAGTATCCACAATTTTCTGGACTGGAGACTGCAACCGAGTATTACCTGTTTCATCAGTTGGATTCTCGTTACCATTAATTTGCTCTGGTTCTTCTACATTCACCTGATCTAGATGAATAGTCTCCGCCGCTACCAAGCTTTCAGTAATCCGCACTTTCACCCGCGCATGCAACGCTACGTGCTCGGTAATATAGGCCCGCTCCACCTCCTCAATATCGGCAAAGACCATCCCCTCACCCAGCGCGTTAATTCGTTCACGGGTCATATAATAGAGCCCCAGCACCATATCCTTAGACGCCTTAATCACCGGTTCGCCATTAGCCGATGACAAGATATTATTGGTAGACATCATTAGCACCCGTGCTTCGGTCTGCGCCTCCAAGGTTAAAGGCACATGCACTGCCATCTGGTCACCATCAAAATCCGCATTAAAGGCGGAACAGACCAGTGGATGCAACTGAATCGCCTTACCCTCGATCAAAATCGGTTCAAACGCTTGGATTCCTAAACGGTGCAAGGTCGGTGCGCGATTAAGCAGCACTGGATGCTCACGGATCACCTCTTCCAAAATATCCCACACCTCCGGCGCTTCGCTCTCTACGATCCGCTTAGCCATTTTAATAGTACTAGCCAGCCCTCGCAGCTGCAGCTTATTATAAATAAACGGTTTGAACAGCTCGAGCGCCATCTTCTTGGGCAACCCACATTGGTGCAAACGTAGGGCTGGTCCCACCGTAATTACCGAACGCCCGGAATAATCCACCCGCTTGCCTAATAAGTTCTGACGAAAACGTCCCTGTTTACCTTTAATAATATCGGTCAGTGACTTCAGCGGTCGTTTATTAGAGCCGACGATAGCCCGTCCTCGACGTCCATTATCAAACAGTGCATCCACCGCCTCCTGTAGCATCCGTTTCTCATTACGAATAATAATCTCCGGCGCATTTAAATCCAGCAAACGTCGTAACCGGTTATTACGATTAATCACCCGACGATAAAGATCGTTAAGGTCCGAGGTAGCAAAACGCCCGCCATCCAGCGGCACTAACGGACGTAAATCTGGCGGTAAGACCGGTAGTACGGTTAGCACCATCCACTCCGGTTTATTGCCCGAAGCTAAAAAAGCGTCCAAAATCCGCAATCGTTTATTAATTTTTTTAATTTTATTGTCGGATTTAGTACGGGCAAGTTCTTCGCGCAACGCTTTAGTTTGCGCTTCCAGATCAACCTCCCGCAGCAATCGTTGAATCGCTTCAGCTCCCATCATCGCTTCAAAGGCACCGCTACCATAGCTCTGCAGCGCCTCCTGATACTCTTCTTCACTTAACACCTGCCCTTTGACTAGCGGCGTCAGTCCAGGATCCACTACCGCGTAAGATTCAAAATAGAGCACCTCTTCAATATCACGCAACCCCATATCCAACAGCACCCCGATGCGCGAAGGTAGGGATTTTAAAAACCAGATATGCACCACCGGACTAGCTAATTCCACATGGCCCATCCGCTCGCGACGCACCCGCGACAAAGTTACCTCGACGCCGCACTTCTCACACACCACCCCACGATGTTTGAGTCGTTTATATTTACCGCATAAACATTCGTAATCCTTAATTGGGCCAAAAATCTTAGCGCAAAAGAGCCCATCCCGCTCCGGTTTAAAAGTGCGATAATTAATAGTTTCCGGTTTTTTAACCTCGCCGTACGACCAAGAGCGAATCACCTCTGGCGAAGCAATTCCGATCTTAATTGCTTCAAACTCATCGATATGTCCACTCTTTATCAAATTAAAAATATTTTTCAAGCGCTACCCCTCGCAATATTAGCTAACTAGATACAGTGTTTTATTTCGTCTGGCTTGTTCTTTCTGTGTTATGGCAATAAATAAAATAAATAAATGTAATAATGACAAACTTAATCGAACCATTTGGTCTATTAGTCTATTTAGTTTATTTAGTGTTTATTCAGTTTATTCTGTTTCAAATTTGATATCGATCCCCAGTGAGCGTAGCTCTTTTACCAGTACATTAAAGGATTCCGGGGTGCCTGCTTCCATAGCTTGTTCCCCATCCACAATGCGCTTATATAAACGGGTACGGCCAGTGACATCATCTGATTTAACAGTTAACATCTCCTGCAGGGTATAAGCCGCTCCATAAGCTTCGAGTGCCCAAACTTCCATCTCCCCAAAACGCTGCCCACCAAACTGCGCACGACCACCTAGGGGCTGCTGAGTTACTAGGCTATACGAACCGGTAGAACGCGCATGCATCTTATCGTCTACTAGGTGATTAAGTTTTAGCATATGCATATAACCTACCGTCACCGGTGAATCAAATTTATTACCGGTACAACCATCATAGAGTTCGCATTGCCCATCTTCCGGAAGACCAGCTAATTTCAGCATCTCACGCACATTCTGCTCATCAGCACCATCAAAAACCGGTGTGGCCATCGGCACTCCTGAAGTTAGATGCTGCGCTAGCGCCAAGATCTCCGCATCACTAAACTGACTCAGCGAAACCTGTTGCACCGTATTCATATTATAAACTAGCTCTAAAAATTGACGAATTTCCGCCACGCTACGCCGTTCCTCCAGCATAGTTTGAATTTTGACTCCTAGCCCATGCGCCGCCCAGCCTAAATTAGTTTCCAACACCTGTCCAATATTCATGCGGGGAGGTACCCCTAGCGAATTTAAGACGATATCAATAGTAGTGCCGTCCGCTAGGTAGGGCATATCCTCCACCGGCACGATGATAGACACTACCCCTTTATTACCATGGCGCCCCGACATTTTATCCCCGGGTTGAATCCGCCGTTTGACCGCTAAACTAACTTTGACGATTTTGAGCACCCCTGGCGCTAGATCATCATCATGCACCAATTTCTGCCGTTCTAACTCCAGGCGCTGCTCATACTCCTGACGCAACACCTCGAGGCGGTTGGCATACGCTTCCAACTGTTGTTTAACCGCTTTATCAGTGAGATTTAGTTGCAACCAATCATTATGCGGCAGCTGGACCAGTAGCAGTTTAGTTAATTCAGTACCTGCTTTAATTTTACGATTGGCACTAGCTGTTTTCAGAGTACAGCCGATCAATAACTGCTCTACCTGATCAAAGATCATATTCTCTTTAATAGCCAGTTCCTCCTGAAGCTGCCGTTTAATACTAGCGATCAGCCCCCGTTCAATGGATTTAGCGCGTTCATCTTTTTCTAAGCCATCCCGCGTAAACACCTGCACATCGATTACCGTGCCATCCATACCCGAAGGCACCCGCAATGAACTATCCTTCACGTCCGCCGCTTTTTCCCCAAAAATAGCGCGCAGCAGCTTCTCTTCCGGAGAGAGTTGGGACTCTCCTTTGGGAGTCACTTTACCTACTAGAATATCGCCCGCCCGTACTTCAGCGCCAATATAAACAATACCACTCTCATCCAATCGACCCAGCGCATTTTCACTGACATTAGGAATATCTGCGGTGATCTCCTCCGCGCCGATTTTGGTGTCCCGTGCAATACAGACTAACTCCTGAATATGGATGCTGGTAAACAGGTTCTCCGCCACTACCTTTTCGGAGAGGATAATAGAATCCTCATAATTATAACCTTTCCAAGGCATAAAGGCGATTAACACGTCATGCCCCAGCGCTAGTTCGCCTAGCTGGGTACAGGGTCCATCCGCTAGTACATCCCCCCGCGCCACCTGGTCGCCTAGCGCGACAATGGGGTGCTGATTAATGCAGGTCCCCTGATTGGAACGCATATATTTAGTTAATTTATAAATATCGGTCCCTACCGCTTCATCCGGCCGCAACTCTTCGTCATTCACCCGGATCACAATACGCTCTGCATCCACCGAAGCGATCACTCCGCCTCGAGCTGCCAGCACCGTAACCCCTGAGTCAGAAGCTAATCGCGCTTCTAATCCGGTCCCTACTAACGGGCGCTCCGCGCAGAGCGTAGGGACCGCCTGGCGCTGCATATTTGAACCCATCAACGCCCGCACAATATCATCATGCTCCACAAACGGAATCATCGCGGTAGCTACCGATACGATCTGACAGGAGGAGACATCTGCATAATCCACCTTTTCTGCTGGCACCATTTCAAATTCACCTCGATGCCGACAGAGTACCATCGCCTCTTGCAGTCGCCCCGCCGCATCCACCGCTACATTAGCTTGGGCGATATAATGCGGTTCTTCGGCAATGGCAGTTAGATAATCAATCTCGGCAGTTAAACAACCATCCACCACCCGGCGATATGGACTTTCGATAAAACCGAAACGGTTAATCTTAGCGTACAACGCCAGCGAGTTAATCAGCCCCACGTTGGCACCCTCCGGGGTTTCAATCGGACAGAGTCGCCCATAATGGGAGGTATGCACATCACGCACCCCAAAACCAGCTAATTCGCGAGTTAACCCGCCTGGCCCTAGGGCTGAAATTCGACGTTTATGAGTGACCGAAGTTAGTGGATTATTTTGATCCATAAACTGGGAAAGCTGTCCGGAGCAGAAAAATTCTTTAACCACCGCCACCACCGGCTTAGCGTTAAAGAGATCTTGCGGCATCAGGTTATTGGTTTCGGCTAAACCCAAACGTTCCCGCATAACCCGTTCCAAACGCAACATGCCGACACGAAATTGATTTTCGATCATCTCGCCCACGCTGCGAATACGACGATTACCCAAATGATCAATATCATCTACCTCTTGGCGCCCTTCTCGCACCGCAATCAGGGTTTGAATAATCGCTAAAATATCTTCTCGGGTTAGCACCTCTGGACCATCGATGGCGGTTCGTCCCAAACGGCTATTAATTTTCATTCGCCCCACCGGAGAAAGATCGTAACGCCCAGGGGTAAAAAAGAGATTTTCAAACAGACTATGCACCGTTTCTTTAGTGGGCGGATCACCGGGTCGCATGACTTTATAGATTTCCACTAGTGCGTCTAATTGCCCAGCTAGATTATCGGAGCACAAAGTATAGGAGATGTAACCATGCTGTTCGATTTCGCCCATGGCGATTAATTGTAACTCCCTAATATCGCAATTTTGATTACGCAGGGTAGCCAGCAGCTCTTCGCCAATTGCTTCATTAGCCTCCGCCAACAACTCCCCACTCTTTTTATCTACTAACGGAGCGGCCAACACTCGGCCCAACAAACTTTCATCTGGCAAGACTAGCGAATTAATTTGCATCTCGGTCATCTGCCGCACCACCCGTGCAGTGATCCGATCGCCCTTGGCTACTAAGAGCTGTGCTTTTTGCTTAGTGGCATCCTTATCAGTGGCAGCAGCAGTCTGGTCATGGTCCGCCGCAGCTGCTTTGGCCATAATATCCACTGGAGCAATACTATCTAATAGCTGCGCCGGTTCAAACTCTAACAAAACCCCTTTTTTGCGCCATTTAACTCGATTAATAT
>CAVFMC010000044.1:0-8208 GCA_963623565.1 Bacteroidaceae bacterium
TTATTCTTTCAAGTACCACTCTGGCGGTGGTGCTAGGTCTGCTACTACTAGGCGGTAGTATGCTGCGCGGCTTTTCGGTGGCACTACTAGTGGGGATTCTGGTGGGGACTTATTCGTCGGTGTATATTGCCGGTTCCTTATCTTTGTCACTGGGCCTGCAACGCGACCGCTTGCTCAAAACTGGTAAAGCACCCGGCTAGAGTGAGTACACAAAACTACAATAAATATAACTATAATAAATAGACAAATAGGCATAATATACGATGGAACCCTTACGGATTTACGACAGTTTAACTCAGCAGTGCGCTCCTTTTACCCCGCGACAAACTGGCAAGGTGAAACTCTATGTCTGTGGGATGACGGTCTATGATCGCTGCCATATCGGCCATGGCCGAATTATGGTCTGGTTTGACGTGGTGGTGCGGTATCTGCGTAGTTTGGGGTTAAAAGTAACTTATGTACGCAATATTACCGATATTGATGATAAAATTATCAATCGCGCTTATGAACGAGGAGAACCGGTTACTCAACTGGTTAATCATTATATAGAATTAATGCGTCAGGATGAACAGCAACTCCAGCTGCTGCCGCCGGATCACCAGCCACGGGTTACCCAGCATATTCCAGCCATCATTCAACTGATTAAACGGCTAATCGAGAGTGGTCATGCTTACCAGGTGGAAGCAACCGGAGATGTTTATTACGATGTGCAGAGTTTTCCCGCCTACGGCCAGCTTTCCCATCAGGATCTGGCTAGCTTGCAAGTGGGGGCACGGGTTGAAGTTAATCAAGATAAACGTAATCCCTTAGATTTCGCTCTCTGGAAGGCGGCTAAGCCTAATGAACCCCATTGGGATTCGCCCTGGGGGCAGGGTCGTCCGGGTTGGCATATTGAGTGCTCGGCCATGGCGCAATACTATTTAGGCGATACAATGGATATTCATGGGGGTGGGCGCGACCTAATTTTTCCTCACCATCAAAATGAGATCGCCCAGACTGAAGCAGTGACCGGTTTGCCGTTGGCGCGTTACTGGATGCATGTAGGATATGTGCAGTTGCAGGCGCAGAAGATGTCCAAATCCTTAAATAATTTTATCCTGCTGAGCGATATTTTAGCCCAGTGGCATGGCGAGGTGCTACGCTTTTTCCTTTTGAGTAGCCATTATCGTAGCGAACTAAATTTTACTAAGGAAGGGATGCTGCGGGCGGAAAGCAGTTTGCGTCGGCTATATTTAGCCTTACGTTATCTGGTTGATTTACAGGAAAAACAGCGTAGCGACGCGCGGTTACAGGAACAGCTGGCGGCGCTGACCCAGCAGTTGCAGGGCAAATCGCTCCCTACAGAGCGTCAACAGGGGACAAAGGATAACGCGGTCATCATGCAACCGCCTACGTCACTGACTGATTGGCAGCGGCTAATGGATAACCCGGTGCTGGGTGAGTTGGCGCAGCGTTTTCAAGCTGCGCTGGCGGATGATTTTAATACCCCGCAGGCGCTAGCGGTGCTCTTTGAAATCACTAAGCGCCTTAATCAAATGGCTAGTAAGCATGATTGGTTAGCGGTCTGGCAGTTAGCGCTTGGGCTCTGCACCTTAGGTCAGGTGTTGGGACTACTACAGCAAGCACCGATCGCTTTTTTGCACTCCGGGATTAATAGTGATCTAGTGCAGCAGTTGGTGAATCAGCGTAGCACCGCGCGACAAGCGCAAAATTGGTCTTTAGCCGACCAGTTGCGTCAGCAACTACAGACGTTGGGCGTTGAGATCGAAGATCGCCCGGATGGATGTACCGCCTGGTTTTATTTGGGTAATCAGCAGGGCCACGACAATCAAGACGGTAATAATGATGATAATTAATTGAAACGCTAACTAACAGAAATGGAGAGATAAAAAACCATAGGCAGAGGGATCCGAGAGATGAATAGTGATCAGCATACAAGAGCTACCACCCGCGTGCAACCGCCGGTTAGTCTATTGCTAATTTTAGACGGTTTTGGCTATCGTACTGAGATAGAGGGCAACGCCATCATGCAGGCCAAGACGCCCAATCTAGACAGACTCTGGCAGTCCTGCCCTCACACCTTGCTGGCAGCCTCTGGCGAGGCGGTGGGGTTACCCGCGGGCCAGATGGGCAATTCGGAGGTAGGGCACCTGCATATCGGAGCTGGACGCCTGGTGCGCCAGGAACTGACTAGGATCGATTATGCGATCGAGAGCGGTCAGTTAGCGCAAAATGCGACGCTAAATAAGGTGTTGGAGGCGGTGCAAGCTACTGGCAAGCGGCTGCATCTGATGGGACTACTATCAGACGGAGGGGTACATAGCCACATTAAACATTGGCAAGCGCTGTTGGCGATCGCGGCGCAACGGGGGTTACGCCAGTTGGCGCTACACCTGTTTTTAGATGGACGTGATACTCCACCGCAATCTGCGGCTAGTTATATTCAGACGATTGAAACCGATCTAGCGCAGCTGGGCTGTGGGCGGATCGCCTCGATTAGTGGCCGGTTTTGGGCGATGGATCGGGATCAGCGTTGGGATCGCATTGCGCGCACTTATAATCTACTGATAGGTGGACAGAGTGAGCAGCATGCTTCGAGTGCGCTAGCTGCTCTGCAGGCTAGTTACGACCGAGGAGAGTTTGATGAATTTGTGCAACCCACCATTATTGATGGTATGAATGCCGACACTGAATTTCAACCTATTGCTGATGGCGATTGGGTACTCTTTGTTAATTTTCGAGCTGATCGAGCACGAGAACTCTGCAGTGCTCTAACTATCCCTGACGCTAGTTTTACCGGTTTTACCCGGACGCGCCAGGTTGCTTTAGGGGGCTTGGCTACCATGACGCAATATGCCGACACTTTGCCAGCCGAGGTGTTATTTCCGCCGCAGCAGATCCACAATGGCTTAGGAGAGGTGGTAGCGAGTGCGGGCCTGGCGCAGCTGCGCTTAGCCGAAACCGAAAAATATGCCCATGTTACCTATTTTATTAATGGAGGTCAGGAGGCTTGCTGGCCGGGGGAAGCCCGGATTTTAGTGCCATCGCCCAAAGTCGCCACCTATGATCTGCAGCCACAAATGAGCGCGTTGGAGGTAACCGAGCAGCTGCTAAACGCCATTGCTGGCCAACAATATCCGTTGATTATCTGTAATTTTGCTAATCCGGATATGGTAGGGCATACCGGTAAACTACCGGAAACCATCGCCGCTATCGAATTTTTAGATCTGCAACTGGGACGCATTGTCGAACAATTAACGCGGGTGCATGGGCAGATGCTGCTAATTGCCGATCATGGTAACGCGGAGATTATGATTAACCCAGCAACCGGAGCGCCTCACACTGCGCATACTACCAACCCGGTGCCTTGTATCTATTGTGGCGCAACTGGTCGCAACTTGCAGATTAGTCAGCAGCATCTGATGCAGCTACCTAATGAACGCACCGGTTATAGTCTAGCGGATGTGGCGCCGACCATGCTATTTTTACTCGGATTGCAGTTGCCGGCAGAGATGACTGGAGTTAGTATTGTTGAGGAATCAAATCTATGAAAAAAATGCATAATCCCCTGTCATATATCCTCGTGGTCAGCAGTTTATGGCTGTCCTGTATGGTGCAGGACGGTGTTCTAGCAGCTACGCCACGACATCTGGCCTTCGCACAAGCGACCAGCACAAGGGCTATTAAGCAGGCGGTGGTGACGGCGGAGGAGCAGCGCTATCTATCGCCGGAAAACCAAAGTAAAGTAGCGCTGATTATTAATAGTTTAAAACGGCTGTACTATACCGAGGTGCAGGAAGATACCATCGTTGAAAATATGCTTAGCGGTCTGCTAGCCAAAATGGACCCTCACTCCAGTTACATCCCCAAAAACGAAATGAATGATTTTGAAAGCGAAATCAGCGGGCAGTTTGGGGGGATCGGAATTGAAATTAGCTATGATAATGGCAGTATTGTAGTGGTCACCCCGTTAGATGACTCACCAGCTTTTCGTGCCGGGATTAAATCTGGTGATCGCATCATTCAGATCGATGAGGTGTTAGCGCATGATATTAGCACCAAAAAAGCGGTGGAGCTGATGCGCGGGAAACCCGGTTCTAAAGTTAAACTGGTGATCATCCCTAAGAAGGGGGCGGCGCCGGTCGTCAAGGAGCTAGTGCGGGAGATGATCAAGGTTAAGAGTGTTAAGTATCGGATGTTAGAACCTGGATATGGTTATATTCGGGTCACTTTTTTCCAACAACATACAGGTAAAGAGTTACGGGAGGCGATTGTAGCGTTGCAGCAGCAGGCGCGGGATGAGGCGTTAAAAGCGGCAGTTAGCGCGCAGGCGGCGCAGACCAAGGCGGATGCAGAGAAAAAGCTGGAGGCCAAACGCCAGATCGAGGGGATCTCCTTAGATCCAGAGGCCGCTGATATTACTAATGCTGCTGATGATGATGCTACTGATACAGAGGCGGCAAATAATAGTAGTCGCGAACCTGGCAACCCTAGTAGAATGCAGCAGATAATTGATAATGTTATTAATAAAATTAAAACCGTGACCGGTCGTAACCCGGCGTCGACAACTGAAACTAATGCTAGTGGCGAGTCTATGCCGCCAGCAGATATGACTAATCCGGCGGTGCATGGTGCTCCAGATGGTCAGCCAGTCCCGACTGGTCAAGAGCAGCAACAGCAGCAGTTGGATAGCAATCAACAACCGCAGGTGGCTGTGCTATCAGATCGTCAGTCGGGTCTTAAGGGGGTAGTGCTAGACCTACGTAATAACCCGGGTGGCTTGTTGGACGCCAGTATTCAGGTAGCGGACGCCTTTTTAGACGCCGCAAAACTGGCACAGGATAAACTGATTGTTTATACCGATGGTCGGGATATCGATTCTAAATTTGTCGCCCATGCTACGGGAGGTGATTTGCTACAAGATCTACCTCTGGTAGTGCTGATTAATGAAGGATCAGCCTCGGCAGCGGAAATTGTGGCGGGTGCGCTGCACGATCATCATCGCGCGGTGGTGGTAGGTAGACGTAGTTTTGGTAAGGGCTCGGTGCAGTCTTTAATTCCCATTAGCGATGGTAGCGGATTTAAAATTACGGTGGCATTGTACTATACTCCAGGTGGCAAATCTATCCAGGCGCAGGGTATTCAACCGGATGTAGAGTTAGAAGAGTTAAAGCTCACCCCTAAAATGCTGGATAAAGAAGGAATTAGTATTACCGAAGCCAATTTAATTGATCATATCGAAACACAACCTAAGCAGCCGCAGCAGCCAAAAGCTGGTTGTCAAAATAACTGCAGCGAACAGAAAGCTGCTTCAGAGGAGGAACGACTGGTCTATAAAGATTATTTTTTACACCAGGCGTTGCAGATTTTGAAGGCGGGCGCAGTTTTTCATCAGTATTACTGTCAACAAGCGACGCTATGCCCAGCGGCTAATTCGGCTGCTACGCAACCAGCGTCGCAGAAGAACTCTGCCGGGACGGCTGTTCCTGTTTCTGCGGTTGATCAAAACAGTGGTAAAGGAATATTTGATGAATTTTTCTGGCTGGATCCGGCCCGTACAGCGTCGTCTCTATCTTTGCAGCCTCTGGCTGGGCAGGATTTAGAGAGCGCAGAACATGGCTGGATGAGCGATCCGCTGGCCCAATTTCTCAAGGATAATTAAAATGGGTTTTTTGGGTCTCCTGGTAATTTTAGCGCTATGTTTTAACCCTGAAGTTTAGGTATAAGAAACGAAAGGACAAGTTAGGTAAAAGACAGCAATAGAACAGCAACCGTAAGATATCAATCAAGTTATGCAGATTGTTGCTGTGCGCACACCGCACCTACACATAGGCCAGTTCACTTTTGCGCAGCTGGTAGATTTAGTGCCACCCTTAGCAGAGCGGACGGTGCTGGCGGTTGCGAGCAAACTGTTTAGTTTAATTACCAATTGTCACCGCGCAGCTGTTCAGACAGCGTCGGCTTGGGAGCAATTAGTTAACGAGGAGAGCGATGGCTTATTGATGCCGACGGTAACCGGTTCGGAGGGTGGGTTTACCGCTAATGATAACGCGCAGGCGCAGGGCAGGCATTTCTATCGTTTGAGTTACAAACTTGGTCGCTTGCTAGTGAACGCCGGGATCGATCACTCCAATGGCCAGGGCGGCTATTTACTTTTACCACCGCAGCTAGCGGAATTAACTCAGAGCTTATGGCAACAGCTGAAAGAACGCGATCATTTAACCCAGCTGGGAGTGATTGTCACCGATAGCGCGGTGCTGCCGTTGCGACGAGGGGTAATCGGAGTGGCTTTAACCTGGTGCGGGATTCAGCCGTTATACGATTATCATGGGCGTTGTGACTTAGATGGCCAGCCACTGGAGGTGACGACCATTAACTTAATTGATGATCTAGCTAGCGCCGCTACTTTAGTGATGGGAGAGGGGGATGAAGCCACTCCGCTGGCACTGATCACTGAGGTGGGAATGCATCTTACCTTTGTGAATCATCCGCCCAGCTGCCAAGAGCTAGCCGCTGTGCAGATGCCAGCGAACGGGGACGTTTATAGTCAGTTTCTAACTCTGCACAAAAAAAAACGATGATCAACTGATAGCAGCAATAAATAAGCACTTCTGCGTTTAAAAACTAATTATGGGCTATTAATAGCGGTGCAATCTGATTAATATTACCGGCGCCCTGAATCAGTAATATATCCCCATCGCGGAGTAGTGTGGGTAGTTGAGCGGCAGCGACCTGGGCGGTGGGGAAATGATAAACGCCATAACAGTTATCATCATTATAATCATTGTCATTATTGCCAGTGCGGTAAGCGTGCGCGTTTTTAGTTTGACGTAGCGCACTAGCTAGGTGGGCGCTGTTAATCTGCGGTAGAGGCACTTCTCCGGCAGTGTAAATATCAGTTAAAATTAGTAGATCAGGTTGGCTTAAGACGGTGATAAACTCCGACCATAGTTCCTGGGTGCGGGTATAACGATGAGGCTGAAAGGCCATAACCAGCCGCCGCTGCGGACAGGCAGCTCGTAGCGCCTCCATAGTAACTTGGATTTCGCGGGGGTGATGGCCATAATCCTCCACCACCAACACCTGCCCACCGCTAGGCAAGGTTAGATAGCCATGTTGCTCCATCCGGCGTCCCACTCCCTGAAAACGCTGGAGACTGCGGGCTACCTGTTCAATGGAAAGTTGGCAGCCGGCCATCGCCAAGATGATCGCAGCGGTGCTATTTAGTGCATTATGTCGCCCGGTTAGTGGACAGCTAATCGGGTAATGATCCAGCTGTTGCGCCGGCCAGGTGAGTTGAAAACGGGTGCTAAACCCCTGCTGGACAAAATGGGAGAGTTGTACCTCGGCACCATCGCTAAAACCATAGGTAATAATACGGCGGTCTAAACGGTCCAGTAGCTGCCGTAGATTGGTGTCATCAAAACAGAGCGCCGCTAGGCCATAAAAAGGGAGCTGCTGGATGAACTGTACGAAAGCCTCCTGCAAACAACTTAGTTGCCCATGGTAGTTAGAAAGGTGATCGCGATCAATATTGGTTATCACGCTCATTACCGGTTGAAAACGCAAAAAAGAGCCATCGCTCTCATCCGCTTCCACTACAAAAAACCGTCCACTGCCGAGGCGCGCGCTATGTTGGACATTTTGTAAAATACCACCAATCACATAAGTCGGGTCTAAGCCATTGTCCAGTAGAATATACGAGAGTAGACTAGTGGTAGTAGTTTTACCATGGGTGCCGGCGACCGCAATCCCCACGCTAAAACGCATAATCTCGGCTAGCATCTGGGCCCGTAGCAGGACCGGCAGATGTAGCTGCCGCGCCCGCACTAATTCTGGATTATCTGTGTTAATAGCGGATGAATAAACCACTACCTCCGCGCCCTGTACCAGCGCCGCGTCATGCGTGTAAGTAATCCGTGCGCCCAGCCGCTCTAACTGCTCAGTGATTGGGCGACGATGTAGATCCGAGCCGGTGACCGTATAGCCAAATCGCAGCAGCAGTTCGGCAATACCACTCATCCCGGCGCCGCCGATTCCGATAAAATGGATAGTTTGACAATACATGGTGTCCACCAGCAGGTGACCGGTAGTATCCTGCGGTGGGCGTAAGCGGTGGCCAGTCCTCTTTAGCATCTATGATTTATTATATTTTTCAGGTTATTTTATTTTTGTTGATTTATCCGCTCTAGTTATAGAATGCTGTTA
>CAVFMC010000045.1:0-4740 GCA_963623565.1 Bacteroidaceae bacterium
AAGATGCACCACTTGCCAGGTTGGTTGGTTAATAGTCACACGCTTATCCGCAAAAACGATAATTCGGCCTCCTCGAGCCATTACTTCATGCAGATTATCCAGCACTTTAGCGGCTACATCATCATCGGCTAGTAACGCGATCACCGGTACGCCAGGTTCAATCATAGCCAATGGGCCATGTTTTAATTCGCCAGCCGCCAATCCTTCAGCATGTAGATAACTTAGCTCTTTCATCTTTAACGCCCCTTCTAAAGCGATGGGATAACAGTGGGCGCGCCCTAGATAAAAAAGATGTGGCTGATCCTTGAGTTGCTGGGCTAATTGTTGGCAGGTAACGTCTAACCTTAGCACTTGACGCAGCAGTTGGGGCAGCTGTTGCAATTCGCTAAGCAGTTGATTGCGAACCGGAATAGGAGCACGCTGAAAGCTTAGCGCCAACAGCGCTAACGCCAGTAGTTGTGCCAGCATCGCCTTGGTGCTAGCTACTCCGATCTCGGTTCCAGCCCGAGTTAGCCAAGTGAGCTCTGCTTCCCGCATAATCGAACTATGCTGCACATTGCAGATCGCCAACGTAGTTAAAAACCCCATCTGCTGTGCCGCTCGCAGCGCCGCTAGAGTGTCGGCCGTCTCCCCGGATTGAGAAATAACAATCAGCAGGCTATTATCTTCAATCACCTGTGGATGATAACGAAATTCGCTAGCCAGCTCCACCTGGCAAGGCAGCTTAGCCAATCCCTCTAACCAAAAACGTCCAAGCAGCGCCGCATAATAGCTAGTTCCACAAGCTACTAAATAGACTCGACGTACCTGCGGTAGTAGTTCGCGCGCACCTGCTCCACCAAAGAGCTCAAAAGTCGGACAAAACATTGCTCCAATTGGGTGCGTAGGTCGTCCGACTGGATGTGTCGATCGCAGATAATCAAGCACCCGCTCTGCCACCATCGGTTGCTCACGAATCTCCTTAAGCATATAATGCGAACAACCGTCTAAATCCAACTCTTCTTCTTGAAGAGTGGCCGGTTGCGCCTCGCGATCAGTAATAGGCTGTAGTTGCGGATCGAAAAGCTGTAGCTGATGACTAGTCAACAAAACTAGTTCATGATTATGCATGTAAATTAGCTGTTCGGCTACACCTACCAGCGCCAAAGGATCTGATGCTAGGTAATGGCCACTGGCGCCCAAACCCAGCACAATTGGTGCTCCCCAAGCGGCAGCTACAATCTGATCGGGATGTGCTAGATCCAACACCGCAATCGCAAACGACCCGGTTAACTGCTGAATAACGGTATGCACCGCTCGTAGCAGCTCCAGCTCCTGATCAGCTGAATGGCTGTCCTGCACAGCATCCGCGTCCGTAACCGTAGTAGCCGCAGTATCGGCCGCCTGCTGCAATAGCTGGCGATGAATTAATTTAGCGATCACCTCGGTGTCGGTGTCGCTTTCAAACTGCTCTCCCTGCTGGATTAATTGACGCTTTAAGAGTTCAAAATTCTCGATAATCCCGTTATGCACCACCAGTACCCGGCCACCTGCCATCTGCGGATGCGCATTCTGTTCACTGGGCGCTCCATGGGTGGCCCAACGAGTATGAGCAATACCGATCGCCGCATCTAACTTATGTGCACTACCTGCGCTGTCGCCATCTCGCACCGACTCCAACTGCAGCCTCCGTTGATCGCTTTGCTGCAGACATACGCCATCCATCGTCCGCTGCGCTAGTTCATCACCGCCTAACAGCTCCTTGACCGCTTTCAGCAGCTCCTGCACCTTACCGCGACGACGAAGACGATAAATCTCATTTTGCCGAATTACCGCTAGCCCAGCGGAATCATAACCGCGATACTCCATCCGGCGTAAACCTCTTAACAAAAAAGGCAGTACGTCATTATTTTTCACTACCGCGCCGACAATACCACACATCTGCTGCTGCCACCCTTCCTCTTTACTATTTCTTTGCTATTCGCTCAGATTATTTGTACTACTTAATATTATCTAAAATCTAAGTCTAATAAACAACCGACCGATCGCGCGACTCTTTTGGAGGATATAAGATAGCCGCCACAACCGGTCAGTTAATCGGTTAACAGTTAACAGCAGTTCAGCATCTATGTTGCTGCATTCTTAACTGCCCGTGTTAATAACATATCTTACCAGCCTATGGATGCAACTGATAATTGGTATCTACATCTTTTCTATATTTAGATCGCATAAACTTACGCGGCCGTAGTAATGGATTCAAACGGTAGACAGCCGAACAGCGAAGCGACAATTACCGCAATCAATAATGTACTCACTATAACAATGGCAATCAACATTATTTTGCTTGATTTTACGCGATAGCCAATCGCCGCACTCTGACCTGCGCCGCTGTTCCTATCACGCGCCTGCTGCTGCCGCAACTTATACACCATTAGCGCCGGGAAAGTGATGCAGATAAGCGCCGTAAATACCCCAGACCAGCTCATGGCTAGCACAAAACTATCCGGAAAAAATAGCGCGATAACTAATGGTGGTACTAGAGTCAACAGAATGCTCACCAGTCGACCCATACGCGTGTCCGGAATCTTAAAACCATCCGCCAAAAAGATAAACATGCTTAAACTACCTCCCAAAAAGGCGGTGGTTAAAGTAACGTTGGTAAACGCGTTCATACTGGCCGCAAACCAGCTATTGTTAACCGTATGCACAATATTCTGTACTAGCTGACCGACCGAAGCGCCATGACAATGCACTAATTCAATATAGCCATGCTCGCCCCCCAGCGGCACGATACCAAAAGCTACCGACATCCACCAGATATAAATGGCCAGCGAAATCAGATTACTGACCACCAAAATTTTCTTCAGGGTTTTAGGATCATCGCCCGCCATCAGTCGTAAGCCAGGAATCACAAAGTGATAGCAGAAAGCGCACATAAAAGCAGCGATAGCTAAAGTCAAATATTTAGCATGGGCCAGCAGCGCTTCACTACTGCTGATCGCCAATAAATTCTGCATATTGATAAACGGCGTCGCCAATAGCAAAAAAGCCGCTAAAAAGAGTCCCTTGAACGTGGCCAAAATCCGGTTACAATAATCAGTCGCATTGGTGCTCCAAAAAACTAAAAAACCTAACCCGACGGTAAACAGTAGCGCGCTGGCAGTATGCGATACTTCCAGCTGAAAATGCTGTTGTAGGTAATGTACAATAATATCGCTCTCCCCGGCGATATAAGCCACTAACATCGTTAGTAGCAGCAAGATATAATTAAGCCAGACCGCCGCTTGACCAAATTTACCAAATACTTTAGCGGCCATTGAACTATGGCTTGAATTCATCGCTGGTAGGGTTAAATTGACTTCTAGAGTCAAAAGACCACTGTAGAGCATCAGCCCAAACATCGCGATTAATAATAATACACTGAGTGTAAAACCGGCCGAATAAGCTACCATCGGCAGCGCGAGCATCCCCCCGCCCACCGTGCAACCCACGGTCATCATCACACATCCAATAAATTTGCCTGCATTCATATACTTATACGCTTATTTTTCTATATATTTCGATTTTCTTCTATATATTTCGATCGATAAAGCAGCCGCGCTAACACAAAACTTAATTACTTAATTATATGTCATATGGTATATAAAATAGCCGATTATTGCAACTGTTGTTTTATCGATTACGGGCATAATTTTACCTTTCGAGATTAAAATTGAAAAACTGCCGTAATGATGTATAATCCAATCAGTTTCATGTATAAAAGCGACCAAAATAGAATGATTTTAAAAAAGCAGGGTAGAATAAAAACAGAATATAGAATGAATGGCATGAATAGTAATAATAATCTAAAGTATGAATAGCAGTAATAATCTAAGCCACAACACCGATGATTACAATAACAGAAGCAGATCCTGGTATCAGTGGTTTCAAAATAAGGGATTGGGACCTGCAGTATTTTGGATGGTACTAGGCTGCTTTTTTAGTAATTGTGGCGACTTAGCGGTCAAATTAGTGCATTATCTACCCGCCATGCAGATCACCTTTATGCGGGTGATGCTAGGCACCATTATTTTGTTGCCTTGGGCGTGTAGCAAAGGTCGTCGTCAGCTTCATCTTACCTATCCAGGCTGGCAGCTGCTGCGGATTCTGGTGAGTTTTCTGGCAGTTTGGCTCTGGAGCCTAGGCGCCTCGCAGACTTCGATGCTGGCGATCACTTCCATCTCTTTTATGTGCCCAATTTTTGTGTTACCCCTATCTTATCTTTTTTTAGGCGAAAAATCGGATTGTCAGCGGATTATAGCGATCGCAGTGGCTTTTATCGGTGTTTTAATTATTGCCCAACAGGAACAACAGACGGTGGCGGCAGCTACAGCTAACGCAGCAACTATCGCGGCCGCAGCGGCTACAACCGCTACCACTGCAGCGAGCAGCAGTAATCTTGTAAGTAGCGTTTTATCCAGCTGCGGCCTTCACGCCGGCATTCTAATCCTACTGCTTTCCGCCCTGTTATTCGCCTTCAGTGATGTTTTAAACAAAAAATTAGTAGCTAGCGAAGGGGTATATGCACTGCTTTTCTACTTCTGTGCTGGCTCGACGCTGCTGGCAGCATGGCCTAGTATGCTGGTCTGGCAACCACTTAGCTGTTACGAATGTTTGGTGTTATTCATGCTAGCCGCTAGCGGTGTCCTATTACTTTTTTGCTGTTTAAAGGCAGTGGCCGCCTACCAGCTATCCGCCCTCTCCCCCTATAAATATTTGGAA
>CAVFMC010000045.1:4750-8103 GCA_963623565.1 Bacteroidaceae bacterium
TTTTATTTGGCGAGCAGCTTCACTGGATGACCATCCTAGGCTGCAGCCTAATTATTATCAGTACTTGGTTTGTGAGCCACAGACGTTTAAACACCAAAAACTAAAACTAATCTTTTCTATGTATATCGCTATGTGCGCCTCATATCTGCATATCTGAAGATATCTAACCATATAACACATAAAATGAATCAGGATAATAATTATCATAAAAATTTAATACAACCCATCATACGACCCATTGGTGCTCATGTAAGTATTCACG
This sequence comes from Bacteroidaceae bacterium, assembly GCA_963623565.1. Taxonomy (GTDB): domain Bacteria; phylum Pseudomonadota; class Gammaproteobacteria; order UBA9339; family UBA9339; genus CAVFMC01. Next base: position 5,013 of record CAVFMC010000045.1, read on the forward strand.
GCGGGCTGTTTCATGCGCCACAACGCGCGCAGCAGCTAGGCGCCACAGCATTTGGGATGTTCGTGAAAAATCAACGTCGCTGGCAGGAAGAGGCGTATACTCCGGAGACTATTGCACGTTTTCAACAGCAACTAGCACAATTCGGAATTCGCCCAGAGCATGTGCTGGTACATAGCGGTTATCTGATTAATCTAGGTAGCCCAAAAACTGAAGTGCAGCAGCGTTCGCGACTTGCCCTCACCGATGAACTGCAACGCTGTGAACAGCTAGGTTTACGACGGTTGGTGCTGCACCCAGGTAGCCATCTGCACCAATTGAGCGAAAAAGAATGTTTAATTCAGATTGCCCAGGGCATCGATCAAGCACTAGCCCATACCCAGGAGCAGGTCGTGATCCTACTGGAAAATAGCGCCGGTCAAGGCACTAATTTAGGCTATCGCTTAGAACAACTGGCTTTCCTTATTGAACAGGTGATCGCGCTTAATCCACGGCACGCCCAACAGATTGGGGTCTGTATCGATACCTGCCATTTATGGGCCGCGGGATATGATTTTAGCAGCAAAGAAGGATACCATAACACATGGCAGCAGTTTGAACGACAGATCGGCTGGCCATTTTTATATGGCATTCATATTAATGATAGCTATGGCGACTGCGGATCCCATCTAGATCGACACGCCCCATTAGGACAAGGCAGCATCGGACAAGCCACCTTTATGCGTCTCTTGCAGGATCCGCGCTTAGCTCAGATAGCCTGGATTTTAGAAACCCCCGATGAGAGTTGCTGGGTCGCAGAGATTAATTGGTTAAGAACAAATGGAAAAACAGATGACTAAAAAAATTCATAAAAATAAAACACAAAAGAACCTTCCAGCGCAAATTCAAATTCAAACTCGAATCCAAGACGAGAAGCAAACAGAACGAACTAGCAAAACTAATAAAGTCAGGAAGAAAACTGCCACCCATCTTAAAAGCGGCGGCCTCTCCGCCCCGATTAAAATTCATAAAAGAAAACGGCATAAAAAGCAATCTGACATACACGAGGAAAATATCACCAATATCAGTAGTCTTGGCCAGATCAATAACGCAGAACTACTGGATATTTTTACTCAGTCCGACCCCTTTGCCCAGCGAGAGCAGGCTAAATACGATCACCCCATTCCTAGCCGGGAATTCATTATGCAATGTTTAAGCCGGCTAGGAATGCCGGTTACTGCGTCGGAAATTATTCAGCTCTTAAAATTACAGGATGCGGCGCAACAGGAGGCGATGCGCTATCGGCTGAAGGCAATGCAGCGGGATGGCCAATTAATTGTGGATCGGCAGGGTAAACTGGTACTGGTAAGCAAGGTAGACCTTTTTAGGGGTAGGGTGATCGCCCACCCTAATGGCTACGGTTTTCTTAGTTTAATTGAGAATCCCACTGCTGAAGAGTTGTTTATTAATCCGCGCCAGATGCGTAAACTCTTAACCGGTGACCAGGTGCTAGCCTGCAAGTCGATCGATTTTAGTGGGCGCGAAGAGGCGATCATTGTAGAGGTATTAGCCCACGGAATCGAACGGGTAATCGGTTTTTATCATATCGAGCATGGAGTGGCGTTAGTTAAACCAATTAACAGCGAGTTAGCTACGCGCACCTTCTTAATCGCCCCAAACAAAAATAAAAGTAAAAGTAAACGCACCAAAGCACAAGAAGGCGACATCGTGGTCGCCAAAATTCTGGAATATCCCGATAACCATTTAGAGACCATCGTCGAAATTCAGGAGGTGTGGGGGCAACAGCTCACACCAAAATCCATCATTCGTTTGGTGTTACAGCTCCGCAATATTGATTATGAGTGGCCAGACGCGGCCGAGCAAGAAAACCAAATGCTGGCTGCAGAAACCTTAGCCAACCCAGTCAAGCACAACCAGCAGTCACGCGTTGATCTGAGGCATTTACCTTTTGTAACCATTGATGGCGAGGATTCTAAAGATTATGACGATGCGGTAGTGGCACTGCCCGATCCAGCGACGCCACCAGGCAGTCAACCCAGCAATTGGAAGCTATACGTAGCTATTGCGGATGTTGCGCATTACGTAACGCCGGATAGCGCCTTGGATCAAGAAGCGCGCCGCCGTGGTACTTCTATCTACTTTCCTAACTATGTGGCGCCCATGCTACCGTCGTTGCTGTCCGATCAGCTCTGCTCACTACGCCCTCGTTGCGATCGCTACGCTCTAGTAGTTGAAATGCAGATTAACGCACGGGGTAAAATTACCAGCTACAATATTTATGAAGCCATAATTCGTTCGCTAGCGCGTTTGACTTACGATCAAGTCTATCAATATTTAGAACAGCAAGGGCAGCCGGAGCAAACAGCTGCGCGTCGTAAGCCGTGGGGTAACGCGGTGGTCCGTTTGCATCGGCTCTATCAATTACTGGCGAAGCAGCGACGACTGCGTGGCGCCATCGCTTTTAAACGGCTGGAAGCGCAGATTACCTTTGATAAACAGCAAGGACAGATCACCGCTATTAGCAGCCAGCTACCACATTATGTGCATGCTATCATCGAAGAGTGTATGCTGGCAGCTAATGTTTCGGTGGCTGATTTTTTAATTAAGCATCACGCCCCTGCCCTCTTTCGGGTTCATGAAGCCCCATCACTAGACAAATTAACGCAGGTGCAACAATTTCTTAGTCTCCTGCAAGTAAAATTCCAATGGCAAAACAGCATTCAGCCTAAAGATTATGCGATGGTGTTAACCAAGATTAGCCAGCGCCCTAGCGAGCAACAAAATTTAATCAATCTGATTTTATTACGCTCCATGAAACAGGCGGTCTATAGTTTTGAGGATCGCGGCCATTTTGCGTTGAGCTTTGCCCATTATCTACATTTTACTTCACCAATTCGGCGTTATCCCGATCTATTTAATCATCGATTAGTAAAATTATTGCTCAAGCACCCGCGTTATTTTACCGGTTCAGCAGCTCAGCAACGCCGGGCGACCTGGCAGCTACCGACGCTGGCGGAACAATGTTCCACCAACGAACGTCGTGCGGATGAAGCGGAGCGTAGCGTCATGCGTTGGCATAAAGCACAATTTATTA
>CAVFMC010000046.1:0-3394 GCA_963623565.1 Bacteroidaceae bacterium
GGCGGGCGGTGAAAAGGGGGCGGCGATCGCTACAGTACTGACGCAGCTGCTGCAGGTAGGGATTTTGGCCAGCTACTTTTTAAACGCCACTAATCGTCAGTATTGTCAGACCGCTCAGCCCCGCTGGCTACCGCGGTTGTTTAAGCAAATGCTAGTGGTGGGGGCGCCAGTGGCCCTAAATGAAGCTGCCACTTTTTTTGCTTGGTACCTGATTGTAGCGATGGTTAGTCACACTTCTCGGGAGCTGAACACTATTTATACTCTGAGTTTAAATTTGTATCTAATCACCATTTTTGTGGGGGATGGCCTCTGTAAAGCCAGTGCAGCGATCAATGCTAATCTGATTCCCCAGAGTGATCTAGTTGGGATCCGGGCAGTAGTTAAAAAATTATCCAGCCTAGCGGTAGGTGTTATTTTAACTATTACGCTATTCATATTATTGGCTGGATATTACTATTACGCAATTAAGCAGAGTGCCCCTGTGGTGGTTGAGATTAATGGTAATGGGCTTGCGCAAGGTAAATTGACTGCGTTCTACACGCTACTGATTACTCATCGCTATGATCTAATGATCTCTGGTGGGTTATTATTAGCTGGGGTTATTCTAGAATCGCTGCTCTTGGTGCTGTGGGGGGTATTACTAGCGGGTGGCGATACCAGTTTTGCGGCGCGTACTTATCAGTTTTTTTTGTGGCTTGGTGTCGTGTTCCCAGTCACCGTCACCTATTTTAGCGGTCATTTGCATTACCTGGCGCAGCCATATTTTTACAGTTTATGCTGGAGTGGGGGGACTTTAATCTGTTTTTGGCAGCGTTATCGTAGCTTAAAATGGTACAGGTGCTTAATTTAGGGCGTATTTGTGGATATGATTATCTGATTATCTGATTATCGGTTGATTATCGGATGGTTATCGGGTAGATAAGTTGCAAAGCGTAGGTGATTCACTTAATATGCAGTTGTATGCGCTAAGCAAACGCAGTTTTTTGATATAGATTGGTGGCAGATATGTAGCAGAAACGTTGGGATGGCATGAAAACCGAACTTAATTTAAATTTGGTTAAGAAAATTCGCAGCATGTACAGTCAGCCCAATTTGGCGGTCTGGCATGTCGAAAAGCCCAATGTCTGGGATCTAATTGCGATCGTAGCGATTCTGGGAGCGCTGATTGTCTTCTGCTTTTATTGCGGGCAGATGGCGGGTCGATATCAATTAGGCCAACCCATTCCCATCTATTTAGACATTAAATATCTACCTACCTACTCCATTCGTACCACCATTCGGCTTTTTGTCGCACTCTTGTGGTCGTTACTATTTACCTTCATTGTTGGGACCTGGGCAGCCAAGAGTCAACAGGCAGCTCGGATTATTTTACCAGTGCTCGATATCTTACAGTCGGTGCCTATTTTAAGCTTCCTGTCTTTTGCTATATCGGCTTTTATTATGCTTTTTAAAGGGAGGCTGCTGGGACCCGAATTTGCCGCTATTTTCGGGGTGTTTACCTCGCAAGTGTGGAATATTACCTTGGGTTTTTATCAAAGTTTAAGCAGCGTGCCGTCTGAGCTAAATGAAGTAGGGGTGGTGTTTGGACTAACGCCCTGGCAGCGCCTTTGGAAGATAGAGGTTCCCTATTGTCTACCTAGTCTAATCTGGAACGCTATGGTCTCCATGTCTGGCAGCTGGTTTTTTGTCATTGCGTGTGAAACTTTCTCGGTAGCTGGCAGCGATGTGACCCTACCGGGGATTGGTTCCTATATTTATCAAGCTATAAGTCACGCGGATATCCACGCCATTTATGCAGCTATCGTCGCTATGTTATTAGTGATTTTACTATACGATCAGCTAATTTTTCGCCCGCTGGTGTACTGGACGGAAATTTTCAAGGAGGAGGAAGAGGAAGAAAATGAGAACGATAACTATTATGGCGATGAAGATGCAGTTACCAGCCAACAGGCCAACCACTGTCCTTGGGTGGTGTCGCTATTTCGACGGGGTAAACTAATTCACATACTAGGGCGAGGACTAGGTCATGTGAGTCGCGGTTTGATTAATTGTAGACTATTTAATTGGTTATTTAGCCTGCCGCATGTTAGTTATGGTCGGAGGGATAATGATAAGACAGCTATGCCAAGGTTTAGTGAGCAGACTCAGCTACGGGCGCCTATGGTGCGTCTGGCAGGGAAGATTGGCCTGCTGGTAGTGGCTGGGCTACTGCTAACCGGCGTAGGCTACCTAGCGCATTATCTGTATCAAGCTATTCTAACAAAATTTACTTTCTATGATTTAGTGTCGTTACTGGCGCTAGGGGTCTTTACCAGTATTCGGGTGATGAGCTTGGTGTTATTGGCTACGGTGATCTGGGTACCGATTGGCGTCTGGATTGGTCTTAGGCCGCGGCTAGTTAAATGGATGCAACCGCTCTTACAATTTGTCGCTGCCTTTCCGGCCAATCTGCTTTTTCCTAGTTTTGCTATTTTAATTATCAGCTTCAAGTTGAATGTTGAGCTTTGGGTGTCGCCCTTAATGATTTTAGGTACCCAGTGGTATATTCTGTTTAATGTTATTGCTGGGGTGAGTCAGCTACCCAAAGATCTCCGCCTAGTGGCCCAAAATCTACAGGTGACAGGGTGGCTATGGTGGAAAAGATTGATTTTGCCGCATATCGCGCCTTATCTCGTTACCGGGGTGATGACCGCAGCCGGTGGTGCCTGGAACGCTAGTATCGTGGCGGAAGTGGTAGCTTGGGGGAACATCCGTCTGGAAGCCACCGGTTTAGGCGCTTATATTCAGAAAAATTTTGAAACAGGGAATACTGAAAACCTGGTCATGGGCACTATTGTCATGTGCCTCTTTGTGTTGTTCATCAATCGTTTGATCTGGCAGCCGTTGTATAACCATGTGATAAACCGTTTTTAATGGAACTAACGAGATAAGGAGACAGTATTCATGTAAACACGTACAAACTCCCAAAAGAAAGTCGCCATAGAAATAACGCCGGAATTAAAAGAACAATTACAACAGCAGATACATGATTTAATCCAGATAAACGCCAAAAATGCCTGGAAGGTTGACGATAAAGATAACACTGGAAAGCTGAATGGCTAATTGAACAAGAACAGTTAAATGATATATTAAAAAGCTTAATCTAGATCCAAACAACAAGGCAGTAAAACGGACTGCTGAAGTGATAGCGCTGAATGAAGCACGGGAATACATCAAAAAATGCGAGATAGCTGGCTAACAGATAGTAAGCTGTTTCCCGAAGCTCAAGCGGCGCTAGTACAACAATTTACCGACGCTTAAAATTTACGCGGCCATTAATATACCATCCGCAACCAGAGATCCTGCTATTAAGGCGATGATTCTGTCCTTATATGAAATGTCCCACGCCGCTGTT
>CAVFMC010000046.1:3404-5840 GCA_963623565.1 Bacteroidaceae bacterium
CAATTTTTGTCAACGCCTAGGGCTCTTTGGGTGCAAACCGCATCCGGTGATTACTGCTCAACAGATCACTGATTTTGTCGACCAACTTAACAAGCTCCAGCAAAAGCAACGACAAACAGCGCAGCAACGCCAAGAATAAGCTAATCAGAACGGTGCTGCTATGTCTGCATAATCGTGCATGGTTTGACGTTATTGAAACAGTCCAGATTTCGTCTAAACTACGTGCTAAGCGTAATAACGAGTCAACTGGAGAGGTAGAATAAATGAAATTAAGTGAAGTGAGGGTAGTTGGGTATATGTTATTTGGGGCAGCATAATATTTAGCTCAATTGCAACAAAAAGGTCGTTTTTCGGCATGTCCTTATACAGCCGATCACTTATAGACAATATGGCTAATAACGGCTAAAATAAACAGCGGGCGCCGGAGTATAAACCAAATTAATAGACTAGTGAACCAATAAGTTAAATCGGATAGCATGATAGCATGGCTAGTGGTGTACTGGTGATGTACTAGTGGTGTATAATATATACTATATACTGAAACATTAAGAATAAGGAGGTAAGCAAATGAATATGACTCAAACCAGTAATAACAATAACAATAGCGATAGCAATAACAATAATGATGCTAACAAGACCAACGTACTAGTACTTAACTGCGGTAGTTCTTCGATTAAATTTGCGGTAGTGGACCCGGTGCGGCGCCAGATGATTTTAACCGGGCGCAGTGAACGACTAAATAGCCCAGAGGCACTGTTGACCTGGTCTTATCAAGGACAGAAAACGGAAAAGTTGATGGGACAGGTGGATCACTACGCAGCGTTGCAGCAGATCATCGCATTGCTACAGGCGCAACCGGATTTAGGGGCGTTGATCGCTATTGGTCATCGGGTGTTGCATGGTGGGCATCGCTTTATGCAAGCTACGCTAGTAACCGATGAAGTAGAGCGGACTGTTGAAGAATATGCTGCCTTTGGGCCGCTGCATAATCCCGCCAATTTGTTAGGTATTCGCGCCGCTAAGCGCGCGTTTAGTCAATTGCCTCAGGTGGCGGTGTTTGATACCGCTTTTCACCAGACCATGCCGGATTATGCCTATAGTTATGCGCTGCCGTATCCGCTAGCGCAGGAGCATCATCTGCGTAAATATGGTTTTCATGGTACTAGCCATCGTTACGTGTCGCAGCGGGCGCTAGAGTTGTTGCAGCTGCCGCCGGCGGATAGTCGCCTGGTAATCGCCCATTTGGGCAATGGTTGTAGCGTGTCCGCGGTGTTGAATGGACGTTCGGTGGACACTTCGATGGGACTAACGCCGCTAGAGGGGTTGATGATGGGGACCCGTTGCGGCGATATTGATCCCAGTATCGTGTTCTTTTTGGTTAACAAATTAGGAATGACTATCGCCGAGGTAGATCATCTCTTAAATAAACAGAGTGGCTTGTTAGGTATGTCGCAGGTAGGCTCGGATATGCGTTCGGTGCTGGAGGCGGCGGCGCAAGGGCAGGCGGCGGCGCAATTAGCGGTCGAGATGTTCTGTTATCGAGCGGCCAAATATATCGCCTCTTATCTGGTACCGCTGGGGCGACTGGATGCGCTGGTTTTTACCGGTGGCATTGGGGAAAATTCCGTTCGCACCCGCGCCAAAATTCTGCAATATCTAGCCGGTTTACAGTTTAAATTAGATAGCCAGCGTAATTATAACAATGGCGTGCAGAGTCATGGGATTATCACCCAAGAGGGTAGCTATCCGATCGCGGCGGTAGTGCCTACCAATGAAGAATTGATGATTGCTATTGATACTAAACGGGTGGTGGATCAGCTTAATAGCGATTAGATGGCAAGTTAATAACAATTCAATAATAGTTTTATCGTATGTTGGAATTAAAGACAGTAACACTGCAGCGCGGGGGGCGCATCTTATTAGATAAAGTTAATGCGACACTGTATCCTGGCGATAAGATCGGTCTAGTGGGACGTAATGGTTGTGGCAAAAGCACGTTACTGGGCCTACTGCGTGGCGATTTAGAACTGGATGGTGGACAATTACGGTGGCAGGGCGGGTTGGGCAACGCTAGCGACCCGGACGCTATCGCCTATTTGGAGCAGCAGTCACCACAGGGTGAGCAGCCAGCGATCGAACTAGTCAAAAGCGGTCATCGACGAATTGCCATGCTCCAACAGCAATTGCTGCGCGCCCAGCAAGTAGAGGATTGGGACCGGGTAGCGCTACTGCATAATCAATTATATGAATTGCAGGCGGATAAACTGACTGCGCGGGCGGCCAAGATTATGGTGGGCTTAGGTTTTTGCGCCACGCAGCTTGCCAATCGGGTCAACTCTTTTTCGGGTGGTTGGCGGATGCGATTAAATTTAGCTAAGTTACTAGTTAGTAACGCCCGGCTGCTGTTACTGGATGAACCGACTAATTATTTAGATC
>CAVFMC010000046.1:5850-8029 GCA_963623565.1 Bacteroidaceae bacterium
GCGATCTGGTGGTTAGCTGACTGGCTGCAACGATTTAGCGGTAGTGTGCTAGTTGTGTCACACGATCGCGATTTTTTAGATCGGGTCGTGCAGCGAATCTGGGCGATTCATCAGGGGCACTTAGAGCAGTATGAAGGTAATTATAGTGCTTATCGGCAACAGCGTGCAGCCACAATCCAGCAGCAGCAGCATGCAGTGCACAACCAGCAGCTACAGCGCCAAAGCCTGCGCCGTTTTATCGACCGTTTTGGCGCTAAAGCGACTAAAGCCAAGCAAGCGCAAGGTCGGTTGAAACTATTAGAAAAGATGGAACAGCTAGAGCCGTTACAAGTAGATGCGCCTTACCATTTTGATTTTCGACCCAGCCCGGTAGCCGGCGCACCGCTTTTTAAAATGGACCGACTGGATTTGGGTTATCGAGATACGCAGCTGGCCACGAAGAATGATAGCAATAGCGATACGAATGGAGTAACCAAAGTTCTGAGCGCGGTTAATTTAGCGCTCTACCCCCAGGATCGTGTGGCGATTTTAGGAGTTAATGGGGCCGGTAAATCCACTTTGCTACGCAGTATCGCAGGGGTGTTGCTGCCGCTGACTGGCCAGATCTGGTACGACAGCAAAATTCGCATTGGCTATTTTGCTCAGCATCAGATCGATCAATTTGACTTAGGTTTGAGTGGCTACCAATTAATTCAGCAGTTGGAGATCGTCCGTACAAGAGCTAGAACTGCGTCAATGCCATCGTCCAGCACGCCAGCGACTGATGCGCAGATTCGATCATTTCTGGGTGGTTTTGGTTTTTCGGGGGAGACTATTTTTGCCCCTATCGGTACTTTGTCGGGGGGCGAACGAGCCCGTTTTACCTTGGCCTGGATCATTTGGCAACGGCCCAATCTCTTAATTTTAGATGAGCCGACCAACCATCTGGACTTGGAGATGCGCGAAGCGCTAGCCCGGGCGCTACAGAGCTATGATGGGGCGCTACTGTTGGTGGCCCATGATCCCTATCTGCTAAGTAGTAGTGTAGATAGCTTTTATGAGCTGCATCATGGGCAATTGCACCGCTGGGATGGGGATTTAGCCAGTTATTATACTTGCGTGCAACAGCGTAAACATGCAGAATTAGCTGACCAGAGGCTAGAAAACCGACCGATTAGCGACCAAGCGGCTGTGCAGGTACGTAGTCCGCAGCAGAACCAAACGCATTCGCTCTGCAAGCATCCCAAAAAATCTAATCCGCTCGCGCTCCAACGGCTAGAGCGGGAGATTGTTGCTTTAGAACAGCAGTTGCAGCAGCTTAATCAGCAACTGCAACGGTCCGATTTATCTGCGCAGCTTTTATATCAAAAGAGTCAACAGTTGGCGCAACTGCGGCAGCAATTATCCGCTAAGGAGGAGCGTTGGTATCAATTAGCGGGGTGAATAAACTATACTCTTAATAGTTACAGTGAGGTGTAGCCGTTATATGCAGAAAATACGACCCCAAATGTTCTATCGCCTGCTGGTGCTGGCACTAATTGGCCTAGCGCAATATTACATATGGTTCGATCAACAAGGGATGTCCTTATTGCGTCAGCTACGTGCTAAGGCAGCGCAAAAAGAGCATACCCTAGTGCTACTCCAGCAGCAAAATCAACAGCTACAAGAGGAGATCAATTTTTTATTGCAACATAGCGAAGAAGCGTTAGAGCTGCAGGCGCGCCGTTCTTTTGGTATGATTGAAGAGGGGGAACGGTATTGGCAGGTCAAGGAAACTGGAAAACCGCCTAGTCTAGCGCCAGCCGCTGATTTATCACCAGCCGCTTACCAGGTCAAACATTAAGCGCTGCTAGCCGAGGCTTATTGACCAGTCGTGTGCTTTTCGTTACTATGTTATGGCGCAACACAAAAAAGTTAAAAAAGTAAAAGAAAGAACAAATAATCTAGAGATATAGACGGTAAGATAGATAAATAGTGATATGAATAAAATTAGTTATAGTTTTCAATTTGGTACCCATCCTGTTGTCTTAGAAACTGGACAGATTGCTAATCAAGCTAGCGGCGCGGTGTTGGTGCGCATGGGCGATACGGTGGTGCTAGTAACCGCGGTAGTAGAAAAAGGCAGCGAGCAGCCGCGGGATTTTTTCCCGCTAACCGTGAATTATCAGGAGCGTTATTATGCGGGCGGGCGTTTTCCGGG
>CAVFMC010000047.1:0-7898 GCA_963623565.1 Bacteroidaceae bacterium
GTCTCGGTCAACCAAAAATTCATTCAGGTTACTGAAACGCTACTGCTGGCCGCTTTTGTCCAGATGGTGCAGATCGTAACTAACCCAGTACGACTGGCGGCACTCACAAGAGTAGATAATCCGGTAGACGCGATTGTCGAACTGGATTCAACATTGCAGAGTCAAATTGCCACCGCCTTTCTACAGCTGGTAGACAACCGATGTGAAATATTTCCTAAAGAGACTCATCAAAACTTCCGCAATCTAGATTGGGTAACCGCCCATTCGCAACATAAGTATAGTAATACGGTCTGCATGCCAGCTGCCTTAGGCAACTATTGTCGTTAGAACTATAAAAGTAGAGTAGCCTATATTTATAATTTATAGGATAACTAAGATCTCAGGACCCATTAACTAACTTCTGCGCATATTTTGTCCACTGGTTAGCCCCTCAGCTCATATAAATAGCGCCTGACCACCTATCACTGACCTATCCATACAACTCGCCGTTTTCTCCGCTATCTTGTCTAGACTCAATAAAATAAAGGTGCGGTATTTAATTTATCGCTAACAATTATTTCAGGTTTGAAGTGCGTATAGATTAGAATATGAGAGCAAATTCGGAGAGATAAAAATGGCAAATTTTGGATACGTAAGAGTGTCGGCACGCGATCAGAATGCAGATAGACAGTTGTTTGCACTACGGGAACTAGATATTCCAGTACGGAATATTTTTGTGGAAAAAGTCTCGGGAAAGGATTTTGCACGTCAAAAGTATCAGCGCATGATACGACGATTGCAGAAAGATGATCTGCTTTATATCAAAAGCATTGACCGATTAGGCCGTAATTACAAGGAAATTTTAGAACAGTGGCGTTACTTAACTAAAGACAAAGGTATTGATATCGTGGTACTGGATATGACGCTACTAGATACCCGACGCGGCAAAGATCTAATGGGTACCTTTTTAAGTGATGTTGTGCTACAGGTCCTATCTTTTGTGGCAGAAAATGAACGAATCAATATTCGGCAGCGCCAGCAGGAAGGTATTGCTGCCGCTAAGGCGCGCGGTGTTAAATTCGGCCGCCCCTCCGCTCCCCTGCCCAAAAGCTTTATTCAGGTTTATCAATACTGGCAGACCGGTCAGCTAACCGGAGCGGCAGCTGCTAAACTAGTTAACATGCCGCTATCTAGTTTTCGTTATCGAGCGGTCAGTTATCAAAAGACACTAGTAGAAGAGTAGTCGGGTTACAGGGCGGTACAGAACTGGCATACAAAGTCAAAAGAGCAACTCATTTTTGATGGAGACGCATTGCACTATTGCTTGTATTAGGCTAGGCGCTAAACAAATTTAGACGCATAAGCTAAGTACTTTCTGTTGGATTAAGTTGTTGCTCCGGCGACGAACGTTGCTGCTTAGTACGTCGAATCAGCTGCTGTAGCTGGCGCTTCTCCTCTGTACCAAGCTGCTGTTGATCCAGTTTAACGATCATCTCGCTGATTTTCTTTTGATCCAGTTGCTGCCGCATAACGCTAATAATGTTAGTTAGCTGCTGCTGCAGCTGCTGTTCTGTAGCATCTACGGTTAAGTTGGGCGTGGCTTGCAAGAGTTGCTGCAGCAGCAGTTCTAAAGGCTGACCGGAAAGGTATTCGGTAATCCGTCCTAAATGCAACCGACCACTATCCAGTTGACTCATCCACTGGGCTAATCGATAGAGTGCTTCTCCACCCAGAAACTGACTACATAGCGCCTGCCCCTGGTAGATAGCTACCAAAGTCCTGGCTAATTCTGGATGATAAACTAGTAGTTGAAACAGTTGCTGGATGAGAGGGTGGCAAAGTCGTGAACAGCTATGCGTGGCCGCAGCAGCTTCCGCTTTTGTGCGGGCTGGCCGTGCTCGCGTCGAACCTAACTCATGGCGTGCCGTCAGCTGAATCTGCCCGACGGGTAAGCGCGGAACTACAAAAGTAGTCGGTCCCGTCGGCATTAGATCTTGCATAAAACTCCCCACGTCAATCTGCACCAGTTCACTGACTCGTTCTAACAATAGCTGATAAAAAATCCCTCGAGGCAGCAATTTTAAATATTCCATCAGCTCCTTTAAAAAAGCGTGCTTACCGGTAACGGTGTGCATATCATGTTGACTCTGCAAGTGATTGAGCAAAAAATCATCTAAATTCACCGCTTGTTGGTCACTCCAAGCATAAAACCGATCCGCTTGCCATTTACGAATCAGCGTATCTGGGTCTTCGCCTTGCGGCAAAAACAGAAAGCGAAACTGTCCATCCTGTACCAGTGGTAGCGCTCGCTGCAGGGCTAGCCAGGCTGCTCGCCGCCCTGCGCTATCGCCGTCAAAACAGAAAGTGATATTTTTAGCGCGTTTTAGCAGCTGCCGCAGTTGCGCCGTATTGACTGCAGTACCGCAACTAGCTACCGCATCCTCCACCCCATACTGTGCCAGTGAAATTACATCTAGATAACCCTCCACTACCAGCAGGCTATTCTTATTACGCCGTGGCCGGGCCTCATAGAGCCCATACCAACACTCACTCTTATGGTAGAGCGGTGTTTCAGGGGAATTTAGATATTTAGCCGGATCATTAATGATAGTTCTCCCGCCAAAACCTAGTACTCTGCCGCGACCGTCGCGAATGGGAAAAATGATCCGTTTTTTAAAACGGGGACAAAAACCACGCTTGCTTACTAGAATACCAAGTTCCACCAGCTCTTCGCGCCGCCAATCCTTGCCAACTCCGGTATGCTGCATCAGCCAGCGACACTGCTCCGGTGCGTAACCGATAGCGTAACGCTGACAACTAGCTGAGTTAATCCCTCGTCGCTGTAGATACTGTAGGGCCGCACTATTATGCTGCAGGCAACGTTGAAAATACTCTAATAGCTGTTGATTAATAGATAGTAGCCGCTCCCGTTCTTGCCATTTTTGTTGCTCTAGACGACTTGCTTGCGCATTCTGGGGATGCTGCGCTGACGGCTGCGGCATCGGTAGACCTACTATCCCGGCTAGTAGTTCCACCGCATCCAGAAACTGGAGATTGTCAAAGCGCTGCAGAAAATTCAGCACACTGCCGCCCACCTGACAACCAAAGCAATGATAAAATTGTCGCTGTGGATAGACGGTAAAGGATGGGGTTTTCTCCTGATGAAAAGGGCATAGCCCCACTAACACGCTACCGGAACGCTTAAGACGCACCCGTTTGCCGATAATCTCAGCAATATCTGCGCGTTCTAACAGCTGGTCAATAAAAGCCGGAGGAACAAATCGACTGCCCATGTTAGATTCGAATTTTTAGTTTAGCTTCAGTTTTAACTCTCTTGTTGTATTTTGGCGTTGAGGTGCTGTCGTAGCATTGTTCAGTTCTGTCGCAGTTCCGTTACATCCCTGTTACAGCAGCTCTGTTATAGTTCTGCTAGCTCTATTTGGTAGTAAATTTCCACACCCCTTGCCAATCGACCGGCGGCTGTTGCATAAACTGCTGACAACGCGACACAAAAACTGGCGCCAAGCTATCTTGCGGATATTGCGTTGCTAACTGTTGAAATTGTGCTAGCGCACTACTCCACTGCCCCCGCTGATACTTAACAAAAGCCGGTTTAAATTGTTGATTGTACAACTTCCAATTTTCCCAGAGCCAATGCGCTTCATCTAATAGTTCATAAAAATAAGTAGCCCGCGTTTTACCTTTCACGATAATGCAATCAATTATCCGAAAGCGAAAATATTCTCGCGCCAAACGGTAGGTCGCTTCCCCCACCGCTACCGTAGTACCATAAATTTTATTAATACCCTCTAAACGCGAAGCTAAATTCACCGTATCCCCGATCACGGTATAATTTAACCTCTCTTGAGAACCCACGTTACCCACTACCGCATAGCCAGTATTTACCCCAAAGCGGGTTACAATCAGTGGTTTATCCTGTGCTTGCCACAGTTTATACATCCCCCGCACCGCTTTCTGTACCTCTAAGATCGCTTGGCAAGCATGAATGGCTTGTTGCTGATCATCCGTCGGCGCCCCCCAAAAAGCCATCACGCTATCGCCAATATATTTATCAATGGTGCCATGGACATTTAAAATCGCCTTACTCACCACTTGAAAATAGGAAGAAAGATATTTCATTAACACTTCTGGCGCTAGCCCCTCGCTAATTTTAGTAAAATCGCGCACATCACTAAATAGCACCGTCACCAGCTTCTTTTTACCTCCAACCTGCGCGATGGTACCGCTATCTACCAGCTGCCGCACTACATCGGTCGGCATATAACTCATGAACGACAGTAGTGCATTGCGGAGATTAATAAACGCTCTACTTATATCATATAACTCTTCGATAAAGGAAGGACGGTAAAACACCTCATTGCAGCGCAAAACACACATATTTTTAGCGTCCATTACCAGTTTTTTAATCGAACTACTCATACTATCGGCGAACTTCAGCGAACAGATAATCCCGATACCAGTTGCCACAAAAGTTAAGGTCAATAACGTAATAAAAGCAGTTTTAATATCCTGGGTTAACACACTAACTGGTATCATCACCGCTGCCACCCAATGCTGCTCATAAACATTGGGAATCCGGCACGTTGCAGCCATCCAACTACTCTTATGCAGTGAATTATAATCATTAAAGTGCAGTACCTCTCTACCGTCCAGCTGTTTATCGAGCCCCATAAAAACCTGCACCGCCGGTATTTGACCAAGCTCCTCGCGACTCAACCGATCATTACCAAATAGATGATGCCAGATAATCTGCTGGCTAGTACTATCGTAAATAAAAGCGATACTCCCATTGGGGAGCGCTAAGCTAGCAAGAAAGTCGTTGACTGCCCCACTTAGAATATCGAGACATAGAATCCCTCGCAAGAGCTGATCAGCGCACTGCCCGCCTAACTCCTGCGTGCCTGCCAACTCCGCACCCAACTGACCCGGTAGGCGTGGCGTATAAAAATTCTGGATCGCGGTAATGCCATATTTATCCATCCCGCTGCGCCCAAAATTAGAAAATTCATACATCACCCAATGAGCGCCAACCTTTTGATCTCGTTGATCTCGATCCTGCTTAGTACTATTATTGCCATCACCACTACCGCTATCGTTATGCCCGGGCTGATCGGCCGGCTCAATGCGTGGGCAACATAGATCCTCTGCTGCATAGCGTAGCGCATTTTTGTACCAAGTTTTACGCGTAATATCACTAATTTCCTGCACCGGAATGTCCTGCGCCAGTATATCATCCTGCTGACTGATCCAATTTTGCCGTGCTGACCGCACTTTGCCAGTTGCATCACGCACCACCGCCATCTGATAATAATCGCCCCCCTCTAAGCGATTAACGATATAAAAACTATTACGGCTCGTGGTAAAATATGCCCCAGAAATATTACTATTACTTTTCAAAATGGCCTGGAGATAATCCATTAATTTCTGTCGATCCGTCAGCCGCTCATCCGGCTGCAGCGCTAATAAACCATGATTCCCGACTAAATATTGAGTCATCACCAGCAGCTTTTCGATGGGCGAAAAATAATGAACTATATGTTCGGTAACTTGATCGACACGCGAGGTGATGGTCTGTTGCGCTAAACGGATGGCGCTGTCGTAACTAATCCGAGCGCCTAGACATAAAATCACCAGAGAGATGCCTAAAACAATGGTTAGGACTACGGTTAAAATACTAACGTGAATAGTTACCCGAATAGAATGATAACTACGCAGCAGGCGATTCCTCAGCACTCTTAAGGCACTAATAAAATGCTGTACCATATACATTTATAATAATGGTGGTGACATAACGGCGGCCCAATTGAGATCATAATTCTAAACTTTACGCCAGATAAGATAGCAGTAGCCATGCCTAATTGGAATGGCATGGCACTAATGCTAATTTAGTTGTCGCCATCACTAATCCCAGCTTCCTCTGGCTGCTCCGGCAGCAACGCCTTATGACTAAGCCGAATTTTACCATGACTATCTACCTCCAGCACCTTGACGTCAATTTGCTGTCCTTCGGTTAAATGATCACGCACATTTTTCACCCGTTGATGGCTAATTTGGGAAATATGCAGCAGGCCATCCTTACCGGGTAAAATCGTCACCAGCGCACCAAAATCCATGATCCGACTCACAATTCCGTGATAAACCATATTCACAACCGGATCTGCGACAATCAGCTCCACCTGGCGACGCGCGTCATTGGCCGCTTCAGCGCTAGCGGAGGCAATCGTCACCGTACCATCCTCCTGCAGATCCACCGTGGCCCCCGAACTTTCCACAATACCACGAATCACACTGCCCCCTTTACCAATCACATCCTTAATTTTTTCCGGATTAATACTAAAGGTTAATAAACGGGGGGCGTAGGCCGAAAGCTGAGCGCGCGGCAGCGGTATTGCCTGTTGCATCAACTGCAAGATATGCATCCGTCCGCGATAAGCCTGCTGCAGAGCCACCCGCATAATCTCCTCGGTGATACCATCAATTTTAATATCCATCTGTAGCGCGGTTATTCCCTGCGCACTACCAGCAACCTTAAAATCCATATCCCCTAAATGGTCTTCATCACCCAGAATATCGGTCAACACTACAAAATCTTCACCCTCCTTAACCAGTCCCATCGCTACTCCGGCTACTGGCGCGGTAATCGGCACTCCCGCTGCCATCAGGGCCAAACAACCGCCACACACCGAGGCCATCGAACTAGAACCGTTAGAGGAAGTAATCTCCGAGACTAACCGTACCACGTAGGGGAACTGCTCAGCACTAGGCATCACCGCCTCCAGCGCACGACGAGCTAGATTACCATGACCAAGTTCTCGGCGTTTAGGTGAACCCATCATTCCAACCTCACCGGTGCAATAGGGCGGAAAATTGTAATGCAGCAGAAAACGCTGGCTGCTCATGCCAGCTACCGCATCAACCGATTGTGC
This sequence comes from Bacteroidaceae bacterium, assembly GCA_963623565.1. Classification (GTDB taxonomy): domain Bacteria; phylum Pseudomonadota; class Gammaproteobacteria; order UBA9339; family UBA9339; genus CAVFMC01. Next base: position 6,927 of record CAVFMC010000047.1, read on the forward strand.
ATCACTATTAGTGCCTAGAGTGGCGACTACCAGCGCCTGGGTCTCCCCCCGGGTAAAAAGCGCTGAACCATGCACCCGCGGCAGTAGATCCAGTTCAATAGTGATTGGTCGCACGGTTTCTAAGTCGCGTCCATCTAAACGGGGCTGACGGGCTATAGCACGACTCCGTACCAACTCGCGTTCCACCGTGTGTAAACTCTCGAGCAGCAGGTTTTGTCTTTTCTCCAAACTGATCATTTCGCTGCTACTAGGCGCGTCATCAGCATTATTATTAGCATTATTAGTAGTTAGCGAAGGCGACTCTAGCGTTAGCAGCGCTTGGCTACGGATCGCATTTAATGCGCTATTGCGCGCAGCACGATTAGTTAGCTGCAGCGCTTCAGTTAACCGTTGACTCCAATCCGCGCGCACCTTAGCCAGCATCTGCGTCGCCAGTTCAGCTTGTTGGAGATGCGCGGCCGAATGCTGCAGCTGCTGCCACTGTTGTGCCTGTTGTGCTACTCGTGGGCCGGCCATACTAATCAGCGTAGTAATCGCCTCGATAGCCACCTGGGCCTGCTGGTGACCAAACATCACCGCTCCCAGCATCACCTCCTCCGACAACTCGTTCGCCTTGGATTCTACCATTAATACCGCAGTTTTAGTACCGGCCACTACCAGGTCTAGTTGCGATTCTTGCATCTGTTTAGGACTAGGATTTAATAGATATTGCCCATTACAATACCCTACTCGCGCTCCGGCCAGTGGTCCATTAAACGGCGCTCCCGATAACCCCAGCGCCGCCGCAGCCCCTAGCATGGCAGGGATGTCCGGTTGTACTTCCGGATCTAGCGATAGTACCGTAGCCACCACTTGGACTTCATTAGTAAACCATTTAGGAAACAACGGACGAATCGGTCGGTCAATTAATCGAGCGATTAAAGTTTCCTGCACCGAGGGTCGTCCTTCCCGCTTATTATATCCACCCGGAAA
>CAVFMC010000048.1:0-2483 GCA_963623565.1 Bacteroidaceae bacterium
AAACTGCACTGTGTCGTTATAACAGCAACAATCAGCTTAGTCAATAGCTATTTATATTAGTCGAACTTGTGAGTGGCCAAAGTAGCAACTGTCAAATATAAGCACCACGGTTTGCATGCACCGCTTGCACAACTCCGCCAGCTTTATTTATCTGCCGCTGTTTCCTCTGTATCATCATATTCTACCCGCACCGATAAAATATCGCACGGGGCCGCATTTAACACGCGATCCGCAGTCGAACCCAATAGGAACCTAAAGCCATGTTTACCATGACTGCCCACAATGATCAAATCATAATGCTCTTCTTCCGCCTTTTGCAAAATCACGCTTTTAGCTACACCGATCTCAATAATTGAATGATCAGTAGGAATCTTAAATTTATCGCATAATGTCTTCATCGATTCCGTAGCATAAGCCATAATCACGGTATCAATGTCATTAGCCACACTAGCCACATGTAAATAACTATCAATATATTCAATAACATTTAAGATATACACTTCGGCATCCGGATCCAGTTGTGCGATCATTTGCGCTTTTTCTACCAAACGCTCATCTTCGACCGAATTAAGTTCCACTGCCACCAAAATCTTCTTGTATCCCATAACTTCACCTCTCATCTTCCCATTTCATGCCAAATCCCACTGATAATCCCAATAAGACAGATATTATTTTTACACTACAAACGACAACATAGCAAGAGATAAGTTATAAAAAAGCGATGCGTATTAGCATATGAATCTATTCTGTTGCAGTTCTATGATGACTACTGAAGACAGGTGACTGTAGGTCTATATTTTTACAATATTTAATGAAGTCGGCCGTCTTTAGAAATTCGTTTAGTTACTAGCGCAAAGAGCGGGGAGAAGGATTTTTTGGGGTGGGGTGGCGAATGAAGTGGCGAAGTCGGGCAAACAGGTAGAACGACCTTACTTAGGCACTTAAACAGTGGCTGTTTTCAACTTTTTGTCCTGAATTAGCTTAAGGTTTTATTAACACCACGTCCAGATCAGAAAATAATCGGACCATTTTAATAAAATTATACTATATAAATATTGGGTACCCACAAAAATTGCTAGCAGAAATTGTTAGCAAATTATTTTAAGAAATAAGAGATAGTACGCATATGAGCATTATTTATACAATACAACATGAGGATAAATAGAGTATGAATAACAAACAAAGTGGCAATAACAAGAAAAACTATAGCAGCAAGAAGCTAACGGAACAGGACATTAGCGCTAGACACAATAGTAATAACCATAATAGCAATAACAATAGTGATCTGAATGAACAGAAACACACGCAGTTATTGTCAGCTTTTCGACAGATATTAAGAGTCAAGTTAACCCGGCGAGAACTGGATTGTTGCGTATGGCTAATGTTAGGCTATTCGAGTCAGCAGATCGCGGATAAATTAGCTATTTCAGCACGCACCGTTGAGCATTATATTATCAATCTAAAACTCAAATTTGTTTGTGCGCATAAAAGCAGTCTGGGAGACTATTTGCGTAAGCAGTTTCATATTACTGCGATTGAAGTAATAGAACAGCTCATATTAGCTCATAGAAAACAACTGGCCAAAGAGTAGTCTATGGTGAATGTTAAGGCAGATTATAAAAGCGTCTTCAATGGTGATGCGCTCAACTAGTCATAACGATGGCACAGTCACCAGATAAGTCTCACTATAGAGACGCTAAATATTAAGATATCTTAGAGATAGAGTTGACTCTCTATCTCTTTCTATGCTAACGAGACATCCTAATCTCTCTCTGGTCGCTCTACCAATTCAACCCAAGCCATCGGGGCACTATCCCCTACCCGAGGCATGCAGCGAATAATGCGGGTATAACCTCCCGGGCGTTTATTATAACGCACTGCCAGCTTAGCGAATAACTTGCCCACTGCGGCCTTATCCCGTAACTTTGCAAAAGCACGACGGCGATTACTGACCGAATCTGTTTTGGCCAGAGTGATCAGTGGCTCAGCATATCGCCGCAGTTCCTTGGCCTTGGCTAAAGTAGTACGTATCAGTTCTTTTTTGAACAGTGATACAATCATATTACTCGACATAGCCTGTCGATGACTACTATTTCTACTCAGTGCTCTACCTTGGTTACCGTGCCGCATAATGTAATACCTTATATTCTATTATTATAACTGCTATAAATACTAAAACTATTCAATTAATCATCACCCGTTCGCGTATCTTCGAGATGACAATATATCCGATATATCTACTAATATATCTATAATTTCATCCCGAGTGTCAAGCCATGCGCCAAAAGTACCGCTTTAATTTCATTTAGCGATTTTTTGCCTAAATTAGGCGTACGCAATAGCTCGCTCTCCTCTTTCTGTACTAAATCCGCCACTGTAAAGATATTCTCGGCCTTTAAACAGTTAGTGGAACGCACCGTTAATTCTAACTCGTCCACCGTCTTACTTAACATCGGGTTACCAGTGTTGGTTTCATTCTGCCC
>CAVFMC010000048.1:2493-7585 GCA_963623565.1 Bacteroidaceae bacterium
CAATAAAAGCGCTCAACTGCTGTTGCAAAATCGTCGCTGCGCGTCGTAACGCTTCTTCCGGATCGATAGTGCCATTAGTTTCTAAGATTAGCACCAGCCGATCAAAATCGGTGCGATCACCAACTCGAGTATTTTCAACCTTATACCCGACTTTTCTTACCGGGCTAAACGAAGCGTCTAAAAATAGATCACCGATTTTTTTATCCTGACTATGCAAGTTCTGTAATGTATCTGACGGACAATAACCTCTACCCATAGCAACGGTAATCTGCATATCTAAACTAGCATTGCGGTCTAGATGCGCTATTACGCAATCTGGGTTGATAATTTCGACGTCATGGGGTAGTTCAAGATCTCGCGCCGTAACTACACCCGTACCGCTCTTGTGTAAAGTAACTACGGCCTCTTGCTGCTGCCCGCATAGCTTAAAACCAATAACTTTAAGATTTAGCAAAATTTCTAACACGTCCTCCTTAATTCCTGGTATTGTACCATATTCATGCATAACGCCATCAATACGTACCTTTACTGGAGCGGCGCCACTCATCCATGCTAATAAGATGCGGCGTAGAGCGGTACCCAAAGTATGGCCAAAACCGCGCTCAAAAGGCTCCAACGTAATCGACACTTTGTGCTGCCCAAGGTCCTTGATTTTCACATCACGCGGAGTAAACAAATCTGCGACCATCTATACCCTCTTTATTCTATTAGCTCTATTAGCCGGTTTGTTTGAAATGAGTTATTTTGTATATATAATATGTACGTCTTATCTCTAAGGACTCGAAAACTCTTGCCTTGATATAAATTCTTAATGTAATTGCTTTATAATCTCCGCAATATCCGTATGTTACTTAGAATATAGCTCGATGACTAAATGTACTTTAAACTCGGTTGGAAACTCATTATTATCCGGATAACGTTTCATTACTCCTGACAGTTCTTTTGCATCAAACTCCAGCCATTCACAACCGCTGCCTACCTGTGCAGCGTTCTCAACCGCCGCCGTAATTCGCATCTGCGATTTCGCCGCTTCTCGAATGGTGACTACATCTCCCGGCCTCACTAAATATGAAGGAATATTTACTACTTGACCGTTAACTGCTACTGCTCGATGATTAACTAACTGCCTCGCCTCCGCCCGCGTCGCTGCTAAACCTAAACGATAAATTACATTATCCAAGCGAGTTTCTAACATTCTAATTAGATTTTCACCGCTTGCACCGCTCAGGCGTTCGGCCTTTAGATAGTAATTAACAAACTGACGTTCCAAGACCCCATAGTAACGTTTGATTAGCTGTTTCATACGTAGCTGCTTACCATAGTCGGTAACTCTTGCCTGTCGACTACCAAACTGACCAGGAGGCGTCGACGCTTTACATTTAGAATCTAACGATCTCGTTCCACCCGTTAACCGTAGATCTACACCCTCCCTACGCGACAAACGACATCTAGGACCAATATTTCTCGCCATCTAATCCCCTTATAACCTTCATAATAAAACGATTAACAACAATTAAAATAATATTTATTACTAAAACTCTTAAGCTAACGACCTAATTAATTCAGTATTAAATCATTTAAGTACTAAGTTTCCGTAACTTTTTTGCTATACCGATTGTGTCCCATAGCCTAGAAGCGGCGTTTTTTACGTGGACGGCAACCATTGTGTGGTAACGGCGTTTTATCGGTAATACTAACCATCTTAAAACCTAATGCGTACAAAGATCGACAGGCGGCGTCTCTCCCAGATCCAGGTCCTTTAACACAAAGTTCTAAACTTTTCACTCCACACTCTTTAGCTACATTACCAGCTTTCTCCGCAGCCATCTGTGCAGCGAACGGCGTACCCTTACGCGACCCTTTAAAGCCGCAAGAACCTGCTGAAGCCCAAGTTAACAGATTACCAGCTTTATCCGTTATGCTAACGATAGTGTTGTTAAAACTTGAACTGATACAAACAACAGCTTCCGTAACATTGAGTTTTATTTTCTTCTTAACTGCTGTACGACCCCGTATCGCCATATAAATTACACTCTTGCTCTGATTCTATCCGATCTTTGCTATCCAATCCAATCTAATATATTCAATATAATTATAACTCAGATTCTAACTCTAACTTTATAGATTATTAATCTTAATATCGATCCAATAATTATCGACTTGATAATTAACCCCTGGCAGGCGTTTTAACCATCGCAATCGCCGCTTTACTCTTGCCTTTACGCGTTCTAGCGTTAGTTTTAGTACGCTGGCCCCTTACCGGCAAACTTTTACGATGACGTACCCCCCGATAACAATCTAAGTCAATTAAGCGTTTAATACTCATGGCCACTTCACGACGCAAATCACCTTCCACCATAAACTTAGCCACTTGGGTTCTTAGCTCTTCAACTTCCGCATCGCTCAAACCAGAAACTTTGCGACTCGGATCAATCTTGGCTAATCGACAAATCACCAGGGCCCTTGGTCGCCCAATACCATAAATCGCCGTTAAAGCTATTGCGACATGTTTTTGTACGGGAATATTAATCCCAGCTATACGCGCCATCAAATACTCCTAATTACTTAAATTTATTACTTTACCTAGTCTATCCGGACACTATTCATCTAGTGCACAACTACCCTTAAATCTGTTTGAATTAAGACATGAATAAAATCTAACCCTGTCGCTGCTTATGCTTGGCATCTTTGCAAATAACGCGTATTACGCCTTTACGTTTCACTACTTTACAATTGCGACAAATTTTCTTTACCGAAGCTCTTACTTTCATTTTTCAATCTCACTGCCACCATTAATAAACATCCTATGCCCTATAGTCTATAACCCACAACCTATAACCGATAATTAAGTAGATTATAATTAACTATAATAACATAACCACCGCGTGCTAAATCAACCAACATCAACTAAATTACTCGTATACGCTTTAAATAGCAAGCCTAATTATATTTATTATTTTCTTAATTTTAACCAACGCCCATCTAACGCGGAACTTATCTAACACTAAATTTAGTTTTTTTCATAATTTTATCGTAGCGCGCTGACATCAAGTAGGATTTAATCTGCCCAATAAATTCCATCAACACTACCACCACAATCAAAAGCGAAGTACCGCCAAAATAAAATGGCATATGCCACACAAACATTAAAATATCCGGCAATAAAGAGATAATGGTAATATATATTGCCCCAAATAGGGTTAGTCTGGTAATCACTTCATCTAAATAGTTTGCGGTATGTTCACCGGGACGGATACCTGGCAAAAAAGCACCGGTTTTTTTTAAATTATCCGCGATCTCCTTAGGATTAAACATTAATGCGGTATAAAAATAACAGAAAAAAATAATAGCAACGGTATACAAGATCATGTACAACGGCTTACCCATGGCTAGTGCATTACCAAGCTTAGTCATAATGCCTACTCCTTTAGCATTGCCTAACCACTGAAAAATTGCAGCAGGAAATAAAATAATACTAGAAGCAAAAATCGGTGGAATCACCCCCGCTAAATTAATTTTGAGCGGTAAACTACTACTCGGAGTCACCACACCTCCACCAGCATAACCAAATGCACCGCCGCGTCTCTCCTGACGACGCGCGTAGCTAACTACTATTTTACGTTGTCCCTGTTCAAAAAAGATCACCGCACCGGTAATTAGTAGTACTAAGACTAATAAAATCAACACAGATAACACCTGCATTTGCCCCTGCCGCGCTTTGGTTAGAACCTGCGCTACTGCGGTTGGAAAGCGCGAAACGATACCTACAAAAATCAACATCGAGATACCATTGCCAACGCCATACTCGGTCATCTGTTCGCCCAGCCACATTAAAAACATTGACCCTGCAGTTAAGGTAATAGCAGCAATGATATAAAACTGAGCACCCGGCACCAACACAATCCCGGCGCTACTTAACCATTTAGCGATACCCAATGATTGCAAAATCGCTAAAGCTAGGGCCCCTAAACGAGTGTACTGGCTCAATTTTCGTCGACCGTTAGCACCATCCTTCTTAAGTGTCTCAAAAGCAGGAATAACTACCGTCATTAGCTGCACAATAATAGATGAAGATATATAGGGCATTACTCCCAGGGCAAAAATTGTCAAACGCTGCAACGCTCCCCCAGAAAACATATTAAAGAGGCCTAAAATACCACTCTGTTGCCGCGTAAACAACTCGGAAAGTTTTAGTGGATCTAAACCTGGAACCGGAACATGTGAACCGATACGATATATCAAGATTCCGAGAAGCAGAAAGGCAATCCGTCGCTTTAATTCAGATAACCCTCTGGAGGTAACACTACCACCCCTAACCGCTGCAGCCATAACAACTAATTAAATTAATGTAATATGATATTAATGTGATATGATACTATAGCAAATATATCTTTTTATATAACTCATTATATGATTTATATAATTTGTATAATTTATTTAATATCTAGTATAAAATATCTAGTATAATTTTGACTTAATATACTAACTTCACGATCGTAGCGGCTAGTGCATTATTGAATTGTACCACCTGCTGTCTCAATAGCTACTGCTGCCCCTGCCGTCACTTTTAATTCTCGGCCAACAAACAGCTTAACAGGACGAGTAATTTGGCCAGACAGGATCACTTTGACCTTGTGGATGCGTGCTGTCACTAAACCTGCTTGAATCAGATTCGGCAGATTAATTTCTTCCAATTTAGAGTTGTCCAATTCTGATAAAGTTAATTCACAACGACTCTGTTGCAACAACGAACGAAAACCAAATTTAGGCAAGCGACGTTGCAGTGGGGTTTGACCGCCTTCAAAACCCGCACGAAAACTACAACCGGAACGCGATTTTTGACCCTTATGACCAAAACCACAGGTTTTACCTAATCCGCTCCCTATACCACGACCTAAACGTACCCTCTTCTGCTTAGCACCCACAGCTGGTTTTAAATCATTCAATCGCATACTTTTTACCTATTATTAACTTTTACCTGCCATTTACGTTATTACTTTTATACTGCACGTCGTGATCCTGCAGATTTTTATTAACTTATTAATCTTTTATTAATTTTAATGTAATAACGATTTACCCTTCAGCTATAATC
>CAVFMC010000049.1:0-7432 GCA_963623565.1 Bacteroidaceae bacterium
ATCTTTGAATGCCCAAGCTAATACTTCACAAGCTAATGCATCAAATGTTGAAGTAATTTCTGTGACTTCTGTGTATGATTTAATGCTCGAACATATACGGAGGTCTATTGCGGAAAAATGCGCTGGCGGAGTAAGGATGCGGATCGTTAAAAAAGCTAATGAAGTAGTAGCTGCAGATAATGATAACAATCAGATGAATGCCTTTAGTCGCGACTTTAATGCATTAACTGACAAATTCTCCGATGATCTAACATTTATTAGAAATTACCAACTAGGTGAGAATGGCGCAAATGTTCTGGACTTACGAAGCAGACTGTTAACTATTATTATGCGTTATCCAACAACAATTACATCCAGTTGGTTTGAAGTAGAGTTTGATTTTTTCTTAGCTTTAGATGGCATGTTGAATGATTCACAGCAGGATAAAACAAAAAGGGAGCTGATAAAAAAATTTATGCTTGGCGGCATTAGCGTTATAAATCAGCGGACTAATACGGCGATTACTTACGCCCCGTTTTTAGCTATAATGTTTAGTCATAAATCAGCAATAGAGCGGATGAGAGACTCGGCAGAGAGCAATCAATCTAAACCAACTTATGTGGAAAGGATGGCAGCCAGAATAATTAAAATGTTTGATAAAGATGTTGAAAAATCTGGGGATAACTATGTGATAAATAAAGTCTTTTTTGCCCCCTTACAAAAAAGATTGATGAATCAGTCGGAGTTAAACCATGAAGAGGATATACTATATTCTTTAGCAGCATTGCCTGAAGAGTATAAGAATGCGGTGATTATTAAATGGTTTTACCAAGTGAAGGTGGATGTAGACACATTTAAGAGTACTTCTCGGTTTTTTTTATTATCAGATATGTTGAAAGTATACGGTAAACAGTCGATTGATTCCGGAAGTGGCATCGTAAAAACTTGGTTGAGCAATGAAACTTGGTCAATTGATCAAAAGTCAAAGAATTTTGACGATCGCTCTATAGCAAGTATTTTACTACAATTAAACGCAATGGATCGTGAAACTTTTCTGCGTTCTCTGTTTGTTCAGCCAAAAAAGCAAGAAAACCTAATACAGGACCTAATACAGGCATCGGTACACTTTTTCTGCGTCTGCTGCTCAACGCTAAATCGACAAGAGGAAGAACATAGGAAGGCACGATTAAATGCTATCTTGGTAGAAGGCGTTGGAGGGTTAAGAATGTTTTTTAATGATTCGGTTAAAATAGACACTGTTAAGTTTCGCTTAGAGGTCGTAAATTATAAGTTCGTAACTTGTACGGAGCAGTTTAAGTTGCAAAATGTTGATGCGAATCAGTTAACAGCTGGTCAAAATACAAATAACGAGCTTGGCAACCCAAAAAGCAGCGCAGAATTTGTGCTAAACCGTAATCTTTTTAGTATTACAGAGCTGCCTTTTATGATGCGGCTATCAGCCTTTTTAGTCAGTATGGTCGAAGTGAAAGCGGCTAGCTCACCAACTTCAATAACAAAAGGAATGCCAAGTAACGATAATAAACCGTCTAAAGAAAAAGCACTAGAAGCGGCGAGTGAAATTACGAACAGCTATTCGTCTTCTGCGGCTGCGGATATTACGCAGAAAATTTTAGCGGATCTTAAGTGCTTAGTAGCCTACTTACAATTTGACGAGCAGTGGTCAGCGGAGTTTTCAAAAACAATTTCTAGTAAGTCAGGAATCGGAGGCCTGCAAATTGAAGTGTTACATGATATTTTTCCATGCGTTAGAGAGCGTGAGGATGAGCAAGAAGCAGAGCAAGCATCGAGAGGGCCCCAAATTTAGTGTTTTAGGCGTTTTGATGGGACAGGTGTTTGCGTGATACTGATGGTTTTACATCCTTGTGTCCGTATGTTAAGCGTTGACTTTAGTTCGTACTTGCTGTATTACTTAGGACTGTCTAGGCGGTACTCATTGAGTCAGCCTTGAGTTATAAGTTTTCTGTAGGTTACAATATATAATTTATTATGTTTTATTATGTTTAAGTTAGTCATTAATTCAGAGTACGTAGTGTTGTACTAGCAAGCACAGTATATGGCAGGAAAAAAACAGCAGGTAAAAAAAACTGCGCAGACGCGGCCGATGGAGCCGGAAGCTGATACCACAGCGAAAATGGCGGCCGCAACGCAGTCGGTAACACCTAATAAACTAGCCAATAAAAGTAAAAAACAGCCGGCAGCAAGCACTAAAGCAGAGAGCGTAGAGGGCACGCGGATACAGCGGAAAGACAATTTGAGATGGGCCGGGATTTTCTTATTGTTGGTCATAGGTATCTTTATTAATGATCTGCTGCGAGGTATCTCTTTAAGTCTCTGTCTGTTAGTATGGGGATTATTGCTGGCGGTATGCGGCTGTCTATTCGTGGCGACGGTACATGGTCAAGAGTTCCGGCAGTTCGTAGGACTAGCTTGGCGAGAGATGAATTTAGTGGTCTGGCCCAGTCGGGATATTGTGGTACGGACTACCAGCATGGTTTCGGCGATGGTGGTAGTAGTCTCTTTTGCGTTATGGCTAGTTGATTTATTGCTAATGCATATGATAAAGTTTTTTACAGGCTAGCTTTAGCGTCCATGCACGATAGATATCGTGTATTGTGTTTTAATTAAGCTAAACGAAACGGTACTTAACATCCATTTTATAGATAAAACCAGAAGAGATGATAGACAATACAGGGGCTGACAGTAACAATAACAAGAACGGTATGCGTTGGTATATCGTACAGACTTATGTAGGACGGGAGTTGGCGGCAATGGAAGCGCTGCAGTCGCGCATCGCTACGCAGGGTTGGCAAGAGCTGTTTGGCGAGATTGTGGTACCCACAGAAGATGTGGTGGAAATGCGGGGCGGCAAGAAACATCGCAGCAAGCGTAAATTTTTCCCGGGCTATCTCTTTGTGCAAATGGAGATGAATGATGATACCTGGTATATGGTGCGCAATTTGCCGTGGGTGTCTGGCTTTGTCGGCGGCAATAGTGATCATCCGGTACCTATGACCGAGCAGGATGTTAATGAAATTTTAAGTCGCATACAGGATGGCGCAGATAAACCTCGTCCCAAAACTTCCTTTGCGCCGGGGGAGGTGGTGCGAATTACCGAAGGGCCCTTCGCCGATTTTGATGGGGTGGTGGACAGCGTGAATTATGAAAAAAACCGTTTGGTGGTACTGGTCTCGATTTTTGGCCGCGCAACCCCGGTGGAATTAGAATTTCATCAGATTCATAAGGTATAAACTTAAGGTACAAGTTTATTGATCTGCCATTGGATACATGTTATTAATCCAATGGCAAGTTAGTGTAAATTAGTGTCAATTCAGCGTTAACAAAGATTGTAAGTTAATAATTGCATAAATAAATAATTACATAAAAAATGGTAATTGCATAAATATGTAAGTAATGGGAGCTAGCACGCTATTGACGTCATAAAATGTATCTTTTGTAGCGTTAATGGCAGGTGATAGCGTTATTAACCAATGAGGTAGAGAAATGGCAAAAAAACAGGTAACAGCGTCAATTAAACTTCAGGTCAAGGCGCAAGAGGCGAATCCGGCGCCGCCTATCGGTCCAGCTTTAGGGCAACATGGTTTGAATATCATGGAGTTTTGTAAAGCCTTTAACGCGCAGACCAAAGATATAGAGAAGGGATTAACTTTGCCGGTGGTGATTAGCGTGTATGCTGATCGTAGTTTTACCTTCGTTATTAAAAGTCCGCCAGCTTCGGTGTTACTGCTTAAAGCCTTGGGGACGGAAAAAGGGAGCGCTAAGCCTAATAGCCAAAAGATTGGTACCGTGACCATCCAACAGGTAGAAGAGATCGCCAAGATGAAAATGCCGGATTTGAATGCTAATGATTTAGCTGCCGCGGTGCAGATTATCAAAGGCACGGCTAGGAGTATGGGGATTGAAGTAGTTGGAGGGCAGAAGAACAATGGCTAAATCGATTAGTAAACGTAGAAAACAGATCAATCAATTGTTGGTGCCGGGTAAAAGCTATACTTTTGCGGAAGCGGTAGGTTTGTTGCAGCAGTTGCCCGTCTGTAAATTTGTGGAAACGGTAGAAATTAGTATTAATTTAGGTATTGATCCTACCAAATCTGATCAAACGGTGCGTGGTGCAGTGGTTTTGCCAAGCGGCAGTGGTAAACAGGTACGGGTTGCGGTTTTTGCGCAGGGTGAAGCGGCAGATCAGGCACGGGCAGCCGGTGCTGATCTAGTGGGTTTTGAAGATTTAGCTCAGCAGATTAAAACCGAGGTACTGAATTTTGATCTTTTAATTGCCACCCCGGATGCTATGCGGTTAGTGGGACAATTAGGACAGATTTTAGGTCCTCGCGGGTTGATGCCCAATCCCAAAGTGGGAACGGTGACTAGTGACGTAACTCAGGCGGTGCAGAACGCTAAACGTGGGCAGGTGGCGTTTCGCGCGGATAAGGGCGGCGTGGTGCATTGTTTGCTTGGTAAGCTAAATTTTACGGTGGAACAGCTACAAGAGAATTTCCGCGCCTTACTGACGGAAGTGCGTAAACTCAAGCCGGTTGCAGTGAAGGGCATTTATATTCGCAAGGTGACTCTCTCTAGTACTATGGGTCCTGGGTTATTAATTAGTTCGTCTGAGTATACCGCTAGCTAGGCGGTTGAATAGGTATACTAAGCGTATCTAAACTAAAACCGTCAAACGGCACTAAAGTTTTATTATAATTTATTATAAACACACATAATATACGATAACGATATAAATTGTATAATATAAGAATTCTGCGGTAAGGGCCGGCGACCTACACTACGTGAACTGATTTAATGTATAGAATTACGAGCGAAGTGCGGTCAGGCTCTTAGCCGTTAGAGACTGTAGATCTGCAAAGCAGTTAATTGATCGGTGGTGGTAAATTGTGACTGGTTGAGTTAGTTGAATAGCTTCATTTAGTTATTCTATTTTTAATTAATTATTCATTATCAGCATTTTAGTATTAATGAAATTAGTTAGGATTGGATGGCTGAGTACAATTAATGGCCAGACTAATTTACATCTACTCTGATCGGTCTACATAAACGGTGCCGTAGGACCATTTTGGTAGCGGCATATTGGTAGGGGCAAGCGATCCAGAAGGCTGGGTATGCCAGTGGTTAGGTTGATTATAATTTATAGATTATAATTATATAATATAATGATAACAGCTAGCTTAAGGGTTGTCCAGTGTCGCGATCGGCTTGTGTTATTAATTAATAGGAGAACAAAATGACGCTAAAACTAGAAGATAAAAAGCAGATAGTAGCTGAACTGTCTAGTATTGCAACTGCAGCGATTGCGGCGGGAGCGGCGGAGTATCGGGGACTTACTGTAGCAGAGATGTCCAAACTACGGGACCAGGCGAGAACGAAAGGTATCTATTTTAAGGTAATACGGAATACTTTAGCTCGTCGAGCGCTAGAAAACAGTGCGTTTGCATGCATGTTAGAAGTGCTAAATGGCCCGGTTGTGTTGGCGTTTGCCAAAGAGGAACCGGGTGCGGTGGCGCTACTCTTTAAGGAAGCGGCTAGTGACAATGATAAGTTGCAGGTGCGGGCGCTGGCGCTGGGTGGTAAGTTGTATCCAGCAGAAGCGTTGACTACCATTGCGGCGTTGCCGAACCGCGAACAGGCGTTGACTAGACTTGTCTCAGTACTGAAGATGCCGATTGTGCAGCTGGCACGTACACTAGCTGAGCCTTATGCGGGGTTGGTACGGGTATTAGCTAGCGTAGGTCAACAAAAGTAGACAGGACATAAAATAATAACAGATATAGCAGAGAATATTAACAACTATTACATTAATTGGGAGAGAAACAGATATGGCAATTAGTAAAGAAGAGATTTTAGAAGCTGTAGCACAGATGAGCGTGATGGATATCGTCGAGCTAGTAAAAGCGATGGAGGAAAAATTCGGCGTGTCGGCAGCAGCTATGGCAGTGGCAGCGCCGGCAGCAGCTACCGCGACCGCTGCAGCAGAGGAAGAAAAAACCTCATTTAAGGTAGTTATGACCAGTTTTGGCGAAAATAAAATTAACGTTATTAAAGTGATTCGTGAAATTACCGGTTTAGCGCTGAAGGAAGCCAAAGACCTAGTAGAAGGGGTGCCGGCTGAGGTGAAAGATAACGTCAGCAAAGAGGAAGCTGAAGCTCTAAAGAAGAAGTTGGAGGATGCGGGTGCTAAAGTAGAGCTGAAGTAAAATAAACTAGACGTGAACTTAAACAATATCAGTAAGTGATGGTAGCGGAAGCGGCGGAAGTAGATTGGTCGGGTAGTTAATATAAATAGGCATAGACAAAACGAAATCGCTGTGCTATCATGATAGCTTGGGCATATTGTTGATCAGCCTGATAGCAGATAATTATGCTATGAGGCTGATTTTGCCGTTATAGCGCGTGAAGACTGATTTAGGTAGGAGATGGGCCATCACTGTAACGCACAATTCGATGTAAATAAATTAGATGCAGATTAGATGCAGAATAGACTAGATGGAATATAGGCAGCTAGTTAGCTGTAGCGCTCTTAATATGGACACATAGATCTTAATGCTAAACATAATGAATACTGTTAGTAATTTTGATAATTAATGTTTAAGTTTAATGTTTCATTAACTAATTCACCAGGTAGTCTATATGTTATGAATTCTGCGTGACATTATGACTAACATATATGGCCAACTACACGGCTAGCTAATATAGAAAGCGAGCACGATACAGAGAACGCAAGCGCATATTTATAAAACTTAATTTATAGCATAGTGACAAGTAGTCATAGACTCTAAGACAAACATAGACAAACAGATAGATAGATAGCGATTTAGGGGTAACCAATGAAGCTTGGTCGGGCAGCCACAAAGCACAGTAAACAAACCAGCATTCGCGAGGTTTTTTCTTGCTCTGAAAAAAAGAATTTACGTAAGACTTTTGCTAAACATATCAATTTTGGTGAGATACCAAATTTATTATCTATCCAGGTAGATTCGTATAATAGATTTTTGTATCCGATTGATAATCTTGACGATCTTGATAACCAGCGGTCGCTGGATCAGAAGGGCCAGAGCGGCAGTCAGAGTGGTGTGCATGACGAGAATGACGATCACCATACGAGCGCCGGTGCGGCTACTAATACGGAGCAAAATCCAACAACGCAGGCCGCGCCATTTACGACTTCCGGTCTACATAATGTGCTAGCCAGCGTTTTTCCGATCGTTAGTTATTCTGGCAATGTGCAGATCGATTATCTCTCCTATCATTTAGGCCGGCCAGTGTTTGACGAATTAGAATGCAAAATGCGAAGCCTGAGTTACGCCGCGCCACTACGAATCGTCTTAAGATTAACTACTTATGAGAGCGATGCAACCGGTGTTAAACGGGTTAAGGAGATTAAAGAACAGGAGGTATTTGTTTGTGA
>CAVFMC010000050.1:0-646 GCA_963623565.1 Bacteroidaceae bacterium
GGCACGCGGTCGGTGGACTGGATCGCCGCGATTAGCTGCTTGGTCTGGTCTTCCTTTGCCGGATCTGCCGGGAGCAAAATCAGTTTCTCCCCCAGACCGGTTTTTAACGCCTGTAGTGGCTCGCTTAAATGGCGATAATGACCGATGATGCAAGTGTAATTCTGCTGCAGCGCGCGAATGGTGGCCATTCCTATGTCCGACGATGCGCCGAGGACTAGGAGGGTTTATCCTTATCCATATCTATGTCCATTTATCGCCCCAGTTCAAGAATAATATCCACCATCTCGCCCACATTTTTCATGGTAACCACTTTACCCATGGGAATTTTAAAGTTAAATTCATGTTCGATGGCTACTACTAAATTAATATGTTCAAAAGAATCCCATTCTTCGATATCTTCGGCAGTGGTAGTATCGGTAATCGCCAACAACTGCGGATCGTCAAAAACTTCGCGGAAGATTTTATTTAAGCGCTGGTAAGCCTCATTTTTAGTCATATCTATCCTCTTTTATTGCCGTTGTTATTTTAATACCAAAACTTTCATTTCCGCCTTTAGCACCGGTTTTGCATTTTGATTAGTCATTTTGACGTCCAGCACAATTAATTTCAGCTCATCCAAGTTTTGCTTCACCGTGCCAGTAATAGT
>CAVFMC010000050.1:690-5521 GCA_963623565.1 Bacteroidaceae bacterium
GTTGTTTAAAACTGAGTTTAGCCAGACTATGAATTAAACTATATTTGCCCGGCAGATAGACTCCAACTAAAGTGGAACAGAGCGAAGCAGTTAGCATGCCAAAAGAAAAATGTCGCTGGGGGGGGGCAGACCGACCATTTATTACCGCTGCGGCGAACGCGTCATCATAATGTAACGGATTAATATCGCCGGTCAGCTGACGAAACTCTTCCTCCATCGCCACCGTAATCTCCTTGGTAAATTGTTCTATCTGGCCTATCTTAATCTCATTATTCATTATAATTGCCCTTTTCTCAAGCGCGTTAATTTACCGCGATCAGGTGTTGTTTATTCTGGTAGTCATCATTGATGGTCAATTCCCAAACAGTATTACCGGCCGGGTCCGACTGAATTTGCTTAAACCTCTGTTGCTGATAAAAATCTTGCACCATTTTATTTTTAGCGGTGGGATAATAGTAACCGTAGAGCCGTCGGAGATTGGCGACCCGGCAGCGCTGTACTAACTCGTCCATCATAGCAAATTCCATCCCCCGTTTGAGTACCCGACAACTCATCAGCCACAACTCTAGGCGCAATTCATCGCGTGCGGTACCACCAATCCGGCCAATCACTACGCCCACTACTCCGTTATCACCAAACTTATCGGTTAATTTGCCGTAGAGAGCCAGATAATTGGGATCCTGTGCGATAGCCTCGATCTCGCTTTGGCTGTAGCGTTTAGTGGTGAGATTGAACTGGTTGCTTTTATTGGTGAGCTGTGCAATGCGTGCCAGATAGATCGAAACAAAAGGCTGAATTTCTGCCCGCATTCCTAGCGAAGCTAGGTACTCGGCGTAATCGGTAAAAGTGGCCTGCAGACGGCTGCGGGCGGCGTTTTCTTTGTACATGTTGGTGCGTTTTAAATCGTCACTAGATAGAGCAGTGACTTCAAAAAAACCGGAGCGATCAATAGTTTGCAGATAATGCTCCGCCGCACCTAGTTCTGGTACCGCTACCCCCGGTAGCTGACTGGTAATAATGGCACGCTCAGCCGGATTATCATCCACAAAGACAAAACTTTCTGGAAGCAGCGCTAGTTCCTGCGCGGTGGCGGCTAGATTCAAGTGTTCAGGATTCCAATTAGCTTTGATACTAACAAAAACCGTAGGATGTAGTACGCTATCCGGACGTTGCAGACCAGCCAAGGCGTTAGCTTCATCATTTTTGGAATTAATAGTTAGCAGGATACCCAGTTGGTTATGCAGTTTTAAATAGGATTGAAACTCGCTATATAGCTGGGCGGTAGCGGTCTCCTGCCCAATTTCCAGATTCTCAGCGCCATCATCGCCCACAATACCGCCCCACAAGGTATTATCTAGATCCAGATTCAAGACTTTTTTATTCTTGCCGTAGATTGATTTGATGATGTTGGCTATATTAAATGCTAAATAGGGGATCGCTGGTACCGCTGTCGCATACTTATACATATGCCAATAATACGGGTCGGACCACTGATCCAGACCGTAGGTAGCAGAAATATAATTAATGTCGCAGAGGTAAAAATCTGGATGGGTTTGCGCATAGCGATTAAGGGCGGCATTTAATTCGGTTACAAAGTTCACCCGGCCATGGATATCGCTAGCGTCTTTATTGCCTAGTAGCCGAAAATAGGGATATTCAAAATTATTCTGGATGATGGGGCAATGGTAGGTTGCCGTAAGATGATCCCAGACCGCGGTAAACTTATCCAGCACCGCCTGCCGTTTTTGTTCAACGGTGGCTGCGGTATCTGCCAGCAAAGGAAAATTGGTAATATTACGAACACAGGTGCAGATATAAATTAGATCTGGAGCAAAATTAGCTAGTTGCTGATTAGCAAAGCATCCATCCTCATACCATTGATTAAACTCGGATTGGTAAAACTGTGGTCTAATCCCTTGATTTAGCAAAAACAGTTCTAGTATTAGTTTAATATCTTCGGTAGTTTGTCCGCCTGGGATAGCAATTTTCTTATCCAGATATTTTATCGTATCATTCTGTAATAACCGTTTTCTTAAACTTTTCTTTTTACTGAGTAGCGTTTGTGCATCAAATGGGTACTCTAGTTCTTTCATTCGCCGGTCCCTATCCTATAACTTAGTTTGCCTGTTGTTACCTGCAGTGCTTATTAAATCGTCATTTGTCAAAATGTATACTTTTTTTGTCAGCGATCGATGCTGACAAAACGTACTAGAAAGTGGCACTTTTTGTTGCAATTAGACTAAAATACGTGCTATAGTGGCTATGTTTAAGAGGGGTGACTAATTTACAAAAAAGTATACTTTTTTGTAAATTATCCGTTTCCTTAAGATGTATGATGACAATATTTTAACCTATGTAGTTTATCTAAGATTGAACAGACAATATATGGTTTGCTTAGGCAAGATCCCCATCAATCACGTCAAGCATTAGCAACTGCTAGTTCTAAATCGTTAATCACCATTCAACGTGCACTAGATACCCTGCGTCAAAAGTGTTTAATTCAATGGATTAGTGGCGATAAATCTGGCTATTGGAAAGCATTATAGGGTTAGAACTGATGCTGTATGCTAGTTCTGCCTGATTACTGCATATTATTATTAATGTAGATATCATAACGACAACTCTTGCCGGTGCAGCAGCTTTGGGGATGGCAATGCGCTAACACTGGTGCATGTAGCGGGCGTTTAACTACGGTGCGATGATAATGGGTAATAGCCAGTTGCAGTAGTTCGGACGCATCGGCGTCGTCACCGACTACTGCGCGTACTAAGTTAAGGGTCTGGCGATGCTTGCGTTTGGCACTGCTTGGGGTGATCGGGTACATCGGATCCAAATAAATTACGTGATAGTCACTAGCTAAATCGATTAAGATCGTTTTAGCATCAGTAAGACGCAAGCTTAGGTGGTGTTGTGATGCTTTCTCAGAGGCCCGTTCCAGGGCGTCAGCCAGGAGCAACGCAATGATTGGCGAACGTTCTAGCATTAACACCTCTACTCCTAAATGGGCCAAAATCCAGCTGTCAGTGCCTAGGCCAGTAGTGGCGTCGATTAGCTTTAAGGGACTAGTGGTGCGGTGCCGTTGCAGGCCAATCGCTCGTGCCAGCAGTTCATGCTTGATACTGCTATGTTGTAGGCGATATTGCAGACTGGGCTGCATTAGATCGATCGAGAGTCGTTGTTGCTGCGAATTGATCCAACTTAGCTGATTATTAATAAAACCTAGCTGATGGATCGGCTGACTTGGTAGTAGGTTTTGGGTGATTAAATGCAGGCGCTGCTGCCACTGCCAACGACTGATTAGCTGCTGCAGCCGCGGAGCATCGGCTATCGGATCGCGTAGGGCGGCAAGCATGCGAGCTGACTGCATGGCTTGTTGGTCGGTTAGAATTAACATTTTCCGCGCTGCATTAATACATCTGCATCGATTAATGACTTTGGCGGGCGACCGCCGCTTGTAGGCCAGCTAGGCCACTCCCCAGCGACCAACGCGAGCCAGCCAAAATACTGCCAGGCTGGATAGTTTCCCCGCGTCGCCAATGTTCCCATCCGGCTGCGGCAATCATCGCCGCGTTATCGGTACACAAAGCAATTTTAGCCAGCAGCAGTTCGATCCCCAGCCGATTGGCCAAGTGTTGCAACTTCTGACGTAAGCAGCGATTAGCGCTGACTCCGCCTGCTACCACTAATTTAGTATATTTTTTGGCCTGCAGCGCTTTGTGTACTTTTAACACGATGGATTCGGTAGCGGCCTCTTGAAAAGCATAAGCGAGCGCCTGCTGATGCGGTTGGTCCCAGCGTTGCTGCGCTTGCAGCTGCCTAATTACCAGCCCTGCTTTGGTTTTTAAACCACTAAAACTAAAGTTTAAGTCCGGTTTGTGGGCCATGGGGATGGGTAATTGGATACGTGGCACGCTTGGATCATGACTATCGCAGCCATTCGCGTAGTCATCCGCCAGTTGCGCTAAGGCTACTCCTCCCGGATAAGCAAAATCCATCATTTTGGCTACTTTATCAAACGCTTCGCCCACTGCATCATCTAGGGTAGTGCCTAGCACTTGATACGCACCAAACCGATCTGATTCCACTAGTAAACTATTACCTCCCGACACAAGTAGCCCTAGCCAAGGAAAACTCATCTGCTGCTGCGGCACCGTCAGCCAAGCGGCCATAAAATGGCCCTCTAAGTGATGCACTGGAATCAGCGGTAGATCGCCTAAACTTAAAGCTAAACTATGACTAAAAGTAGCGCCCACTAGCAGCGCGCCAATCAGTCCCGGACCAGCAGTGTAAGCAATAGCCTGAATTTGCGCCAAGGATAGCTGTTCTTCAGCTAGCAGCGCTTGCAGCATCGGTAGCAGCTTACGTAGATGATCACGGGACGCCAGTTCGGGTACGATGCCCCCAAACTGGCTATGCAGAGTTTGACTATAGAGTTTATGAGCTAAATAGCCCCTTTCTCCATCATAGACCGCCACTCCAGTTTCATCACAGGAACTTTCAATCGCTAAAATCATTTAACTAGCCCGTTTATCTTTCTTGTTTTGTCGTCGTCTCTATTACTGTTGTTGTCTCTAATGCTGTCGTTGTTGCTGCTGTTGCTTGGTTATCATTATGCTCAGAATGCTCAGACGGTTCGGTTGGTGCTATTTTGTGATGTATGCCCTGGCGCTGCAGATAAAAATCTAACAGCTTACGTGCAGTTGCCACAGCGATATTGCTATGTTCCGAAATCACCGCGATGGCGATGATCGGCTTATCAATCGGGGCAAAAGTCACAAACCAATTATGATTACGCAGCGGTTTAGGAATCACCTGGTAGCGGGTTTTATCT
>CAVFMC010000050.1:5531-7354 GCA_963623565.1 Bacteroidaceae bacterium
CTTTATCCCGATTACGAAAGAGCTGCGCTTCACCAGTTTTGCCCGCCGCCTGGTAAGCGCATTCCCAAGCTTTAAAACGCCGAAAGGCGGTACCATTTTCACTGGTTACCACTTTGCCCATGGCGGTAATCACCGTTTCCCAGATCTGCGGATCGCGCAGCTGAATCTGGGTTAGTAGCCGTGGCGAACTGTTAGTGGGTGCGCCATCGCCTTTACGCGTACTAAGCAGCAGATGAGGCGTCCAACCCTGTCCACGGGTAGCGATGGTAGCTACTGCCACCGCCTGCTGCAGCGGAGTGACTAGCATATAGCCCTGGCCAATACCAGCCAGTACCGTATCGCCAGCATACCAGTTTTTGTCCAGTTTACTACGCTTCCAAGTCGGACTGGCTACCAAACCACAATTTTCATAGGGTAGATCGATGCCGGTAGGTGCGCCAAAACCAAAGCGAGTTAACGCCGCGTCCAGCTGCTTAATTCCCATCCGTACCGCTAGCTGGTAAAAAAAAGTGTCACTAGATTCTATGATCGCTTTTTCCACATTAACTAGGCCATGGCCCCGCCCTCTGGTCCAATCGTAATAAATATGCTCGTTGTTAGGCAGTTTAAACCAACCCTGGTCCTCAATCTGATATTTAGGAGTAATATACTGTTTATCCAGCGCATGCAGGGCGTAATAGAGCTTAATAGTAGACGCGGGCGGGAAGGTGGCCTGAATGGCATGATTAAAACTGCCGCCATGTTTATGATTACGGGGTGGCTTAGTAGGATGATTGTTGTTGTTATTATTGCTGCTACTGTTGTTGTTATTGTTATTTAGCGGATCGCTACGGCTAACCAGCGCTAACACTTCGCCATTATTAGGATCGATTGCCACCACCGCCCCCTGTTCTCCCTCCAGTGCCTGGTAAGCTAGCTGTTGCAGCGGATAGTCGATAGTCAGTTGCAGGTCTAAGCCGCTAGTGGCCGGTTGTCGTTGTAGGTAGCGCTTGAGCTGGCCAGTAACCACGATCTCTGCCTGCTGAAATCCAAGTTGGCCCCGCAGCCAGGTTTCATACTGCTTTTCAATACCGGTTTTGCCGATAATGCTGCTGGATAGGTAGCGGTATTGAGGTTTATTGGCACTGGTGTTATTGTCGGTGTTAGCGGCCGCATCAGTATTTTGTTCATCATTGTTATTATCTTTTCTATCATTATCGTCATTAGCCGGCGCGTTAGCGTTGGCTTGCTGGAGCTCCTGCGGATTGATGCGTCCCACCTTACCTAAGACCGCCTCCATAATCTCTCCCTTAGGATAGAAACGCTGCAATTCAGCTTGAATAATCACCCCGGGAAACTCTTTTTTATGTAGATAAAATTTAGCCAATTGGTTTTCAGTCAGCTCTTTATGTATTAATATTGTCTCGTAATTACGCGCCCTTTGCATACGTTTGGTTAATTGGGCGATTTGGGTGGGCTTATCCAGTTCTAAGAGCTGGGCTAGTTGCTGGGCAATGTGTGGGCGATAGAAACTTTTATTGAGAAAACAGAGATTAAAAATTGGTCGATTACCCGCCAGTAGCTCCCCGTGCCGATCGTAAATTAGCCCACGAATTGGTTCGATAGGTAAATTATGAATGCAATTTTTAGCGGCAGCAGCAAGATAATACTGATGATGCAGAATTTGCAGATTAGTTAAACGTAGCAACAGCAGCGCTAGTAGCAGGCAGACTAGCAGTTGAATGATTTGTAAACGCCACCGTTGCTGTTGGAGTAGCTGCGTCTGGTTTGTAGGGTGCTCGCGGCGCCGTTGAAATTTTAACATGGAGCGATCTGATTTAGAA
>CAVFMC010000051.1:0-5892 GCA_963623565.1 Bacteroidaceae bacterium
GGCAGCGTACTATTTTTACCCACCGTTATTCTCTGCGGCAAACATTGCAGATGCTGCATGCCGCCAGTCAACATGATATGCCGCCTAAGCTGGAAACTGCCGGTACTTCTAGTGTTCATCGTTATCTAACGTATCTGCAATATCTGCTGTATCTACCCTCAAATTATATAGTGGCTATCAAAAACGCCGGCTTTAATCAGCGTTTGCAGCGTAATCAACAGATCATGACCCAGATGCGGCTGCATGGTGGGCGCTATATCGCACGTACCAATCGAATTTATGCTGGGCGCGCGCCTCATCTATTTAAAGAGTTTATGATTAAGTCCCTATATGATTTTTATTACCGCAAAATCCTGGATCTTTGCCGCAGCACACAGATCCATACGGTGCGCCTAGTCAAATTACCTCTGCCTAACAGTCAGTTTACGCCGCGCTATCGTGAGCAACTAAAGCGGTATTACACCCGTTTAATTCAGGATTATCCAGATTTAGAAATCAGTTTTGATTGGTTTGAAGATGATTTTACCCCGGCGTATTTTGCGGACGCGACGCATCTTAATACCCACGGAGCAGCCCGCTTTAGTCGACAGCTGAAAGCTAAATATCCTACGGATTTTCCCCAGGAGAGCCAGACGCACCAACAATGGGCAGCGGCGATGCAGGATAATATTCGCGCAGAAAATGAGTTAGATGAGCTTTTTAATTGGGTTAACGGACGACCTTATACCCTGCTGCTTTATGATAGCACGCATAATTTTGAGCAGTATTACTATAGTGTGTGGCAGCAAGCCAACAGCGACTTACAGCTGCTGTCTACTCACCCCTGGGCGATCCCGCAGGCGAAGGATTTTTATCTGCTGCAGGGGGTAGGGGTAGGGCAGGAGGTTGGTCTGTCGGCGATCACGCTGACCAAAGAGGGCCATCAATTACGAGTATGTATAAATTATGCACAGAGTGGAACGGATGGGGATCATGCTACACTGCAGTTTAGCTGGAATCCCTATGCGGTGCATGGAATTAGTGTGGTAGTGATTGATCAGATACAGCAGCAGCTAGTAGGGATTAAAAACTTTGTTTATCAAGCGGCGCATTTTGAACTGCATTAAGCAGCGAAAGCAGCGATGATAACCAGCCACCAGTTGTGCAAAAATTTGCGGCTGGCCAATAAAGCGGTTACTAGCCGGGTTGAGAGTCGCTATTAACCCGTTATTAACAGAGTTATCCACAGTTATTGTGGATAACCTAAATCGCAACGGGTGGTTTAGCTTAACAAATTATTAACAAACGCGATTCAACTTGCAATTGTCAGAAGCCTTGTGTTACTTGACTTTTTAACTAGTCAAGTTTTGTCAATTTTTTGTACAAATCGCTAGCAGAGTTTGCATGCGTTGGGCAAAATGGTCTAGCTCAGGGTTTATGCACAAAGTTATCCACAAATTTTGTAAATAACTTGGTGGGGTTATTTAGGGCGATAGATGATATGTTTTTACTTGGCCCTACCAAATGAGCTATACTATTAATTGAAAGCGATTGGATATAAAGTAGCTAATAAGAATAGAAATAGAAGATCGGAGAGCAGAGAATTATGAAACAAAGAATGCAAATGACGGCACAGCTGAAGCACTGGGTACTAGGGCTAGTTATGGCGATAGTTACGATGGTGGTAGGACAGCAGGTAGCGATTGCAGCCACGTCACGGCCGGTAATTAGTTGCCAACAGCTAGTGAGTCGTATCCTGCAGGATCACCGTTCCTATAGGCTTAAACCAACCGTGCTGCAGCTAGCTATTACCGCTTATCAGCGTGCGGTGCAGGCCGGCATAGCGTTGCATAAGCCAATTATAACTCTAATTGATTACTCGCTCCCTTCCAACCAAAAACGGTTATGGGTAATTGATCTGCGACAAGGGCAAATTTTGTACCATTCGCTGGTGGCACATGGTAAAAATAGCGGTTATAGCTGCTGGGCCAAACGGTTTAATGAGTAGCCTTGGACTTTTTTTAACCGAAGACACCTATTTTGGCCGGGATGGTTATAGCCTGCGGCTAAAGGGATTGGAGCGGGGGATTAATGATAACGCTAAAAGCCGTTATATCGTAATGCATGGTTCGCCCTACGTTAATGAGCAGGTGGCGGCCAAGATGGGACGGATTGGGCTAAGTTTTGGTTGCCCGGCGGTAGAGCCACAACTGGCTAAGCCGATTATTAATACTATTAAAGGTGGCAATCTGATTTTTGCCTTTTATCCAGATAGACAGTGGCTAAAACACTCCTATTTTTTGCATGGTTAATAAAAGGGCAGGAGAGTGGGCAAGCGGTGCGTACAACAGCTGGTTGAGCGCGATAATTATTTAATGCAATTGGCGCTACTGCAGGCGCAGCTGGCCCAGCTGTTGGGTGAGGTACCGATTGGTGCAGTACTGGTCTACCGCCAACAGTTCTGGCTGGCCTATAATGCCCCGATTACCACCCATGACCCAACTGCCCACGCCGAGATTCTGGCGCTTCGGGCAGCGGCACGTGTGCTACAGAATTATCGTCTGCCGCAGGCGGAATTGTATGTGACTTTAGAACCATGCATGATGTGTTTAGGCGCGCTATTGCAGGCACGGGTAGGGCGCTTGGTGCTGGGAGCCGCTTCGCTACGTGACGGTCTACTCCTGGGGCAAGGGGAGGTAACGCCACTGCCACTTAAATACCGGCGACAACTGACTGTACAAGGTGGGGTGCTAGCTCAGCAGTGTCGTACCCTGCTACAAGATTTTTTTCAGGAGAAGCGTAGATCTTAGCGCGTAAAATCCGTATACTGACCTAGATAAACAGGTGTTATGGCAGGAGTAAGCGTATGGGTGTGATATTAAAATTAAAAATAGCAGGGCAGATCATTAGTCAACGGAGAATTAAAGCTAGTTGTTGTGATATAAGCCATTCTTGGTGGTTAGGGCTGTTGCTAGCGCTCACTCTGGTTATGGCCGGCGGTAACTTGGCGTACGCAGCTACTGCTGTCGCTACTGCCAAAACGGTTAATAGATCATCCGCTTCGCCAGTCTCCCGCTTGACCATTCCGGCGCGTAGTTATCGGCTCTCTACGCAATATCGTCCTTGTGAGGATTTTTACCGTTATGTCTGCTGGGAGACGATTAAAAATTTTCAGCTACCTAAAGACCGTTCCCGGTACATTTTTTCCTTTAATGATGCTTCTGAGCGCATTTTAAAGGCGCGTAAGCAGTATCTACAAGCTTTGGCGCAGGATAAAATCCCTGCCGCTGATGACCCTATAGCGCAGCGGGTTCAAATCGCGGTGCAAACTTTTTTTCGCGCGCAGTATAATCTATCGGCACGTAAGGCTGAGGAACTGCAAGAGATTCAGCGAGTGCGGCAGCAGCTTCAACAGCTCACTACCCCGCTGGCGGTACGGCAATGGTTGGCGGATAATATTACACGTGCAGAGGTGAAATGGGTTAATTTTGAAAAATTAGCCAATCGTAACGACCCTACCCGCAAAGATCTAGTGCTTTTTTTAAATCTGCTAAGTTTGCCCGATCCGGCTTATTATCAAGATTCGCAACTGCTGGCGGATTTTACCAAACTATTAACCCAATTTTTTACTCTGTTAGGCGATACTAATCCGGCCGCGCAAGCGCAGTTTGTAGTGGCTTTTGAGCGAGAAGTAGCGCAAGCTAGTTTAAGTAGCGCCGAGCAATATCAATATTTCTATCGGTCTCATAACCAAATTGTACGTAAACTTTGGGCGGAGCGTTATCAAAATTTAGAACTAACCCGTTTATGGCGGCAGCTACCAGAGACGATAATAGTACGGGAGCTTTCGGGAGAAAAAGCCTGGGCGTGCGTTAATCAAAAGTTGGGTGAATTGTCGCTTCAGCAGCTGCATACTCTGTTACTGTATCAAGCGCTTTTTTCGCTGCTGCAGGAGTCTTACCCGGAGTTTTATCAGGCTAAATTAAACTTTGGACGTAAGTATTTAGGTACACCACCACAGCTACCATCCCGTTTAGAACGAGCCACCGTGCGGACTACCAACTATCTTAATCAGGAATTGGATTATCTGCTACTACCACTGTTGTTTACCGATTTTCCTAAGCAGCGGGTGGTGCGTTTAGTGGAGATGATTCGGACGGCGCTGCTAGAACAGCTGCAGGGTAACGATTGGCTTAGTGCCAAAGGCAAAAAGGAGGCGATCCGTAAAATTCGGCAGTTACGCTTTAGTTTGGTTTATCCGGAGCGGCTAGAGGATTGGGATTTAGCGCCGGAGGTAGCTTATCAACCAGATCAGCCGCTGACTAATATACGGCGTTTAACTCAGGCTAAGATTGATCGCACTCTGCGCGAGCTGCATCAACCGCATAATCTACAATTATGGGAAATCGGGCCGTTGACTACCAATGCTTATTATGATCCCACCGCTAATCGCATGGTAGTGCCAATTGGAATTCTGCAGCCACCGTTTTATGACCCCGCACTGTCGGATCTAGTGAATTTGGGCGGTATTGGAATGGTTATTGGGCATGAGATGGGTCATGCTATTGATAATGGGGCGGGTCGGCATTACGATGCTGATGGCCGTTTTAACGATTGGATGGAGGAGCAAGATGGCTACCTATTTAATATGCGCAGCAGCAAATTAATCCAGCAATTTAACGCTATCGGTCATAATGGCAAATTAACTTTGAGCGAAAATATTGGTGACTTAGTGGGCATGACCACTGCTTATGCGGCAGCGCATTGGCAGCAGCGGCTGGCGAGCCAGGCGGGTGAAAAATTGGCGGCGCAAAAGCGACGGGTACGCTCCGAAATCGAGTTACAGAAGCAGTTTTTTCTGCAATTTGCCAAGGTGTGGTGTGCCTGTGAGCGGCCGGGGGTGACTAAACAACGGTTGCTGACCGATCCGCATGCCTTAGAGTGGGCGCGGGTCAATCAAAATATTAAGCAACAGCCTGGTTTTGCTAAACTCTTTAAGTGTAAAAGCGGCGATGCGATGACCGTGCCGGAAGCGGAGCGGGTGAAAATTTGGTAGGAAGAGCGAGAATTAATATCAAATATAAATAGGTGCTATGATTATCGCGCAGATTCGACGCTATTTAGCGGACGCCGCTGCCACGGTGGCGCTGAGTAATAAGCTGGCAGATGCGCTGCAACGGATAATAACTGCTACGCTGGGCGAAGAAACGTTGGCGCCTTGGTTGATCTTTCTTAAAGGCGAATTAGGTTGCGGTAAAAGCTACTGGGTGCGTGGTTTGCTGCATGGTTTAGGTTGGCCAGCGGAAGTGCCTAGTCCAAGTTTTAGCTTGCGGGAGGATTATGCATTAGCCAACGGTTATCAGGTGGCGCACCTAGATCTCTATCGACTGCAGGATCCGGCGGAGTTAGAAAGTTTAGATTTGCAAGAGCTGCTGCGTCCAGCGCGTGTGCCGCGGGTGATCTGTATTGAATGGCCGCAAATTGCTGCTAGTTGGCTGCCACCTCCGGATTTAGAATTGCAATTTAACTTGGCGGATATGGTTGGGGAAGCGGTTGGGGAGATGGCTGGAGAGCAGGCAGTCGAACTTGATCAGCTCGGGCGCTGGGTAACGCTCAGTGCACATCAGCCCCGAGGGGCGCTGTTAGTGCAGCAGATCCAGCAAAATGATCATCAAGTCTAAACTTAAGATAAGGACACGCTGGCGCTTGAACAGAGTTTTTGCAGTGCTCTGTTGTAGCGGGGTGCTTTTGTGGAACCATATTGTTCTAGCTAGCTTTAATACTACACGCCGAGTGGCCAGAGTACCGATTGTAGAAGCGGTGCCTAGTGTTGCTTCGAATTATAAATCACCGTCGCAATCCCGTGCTGGGCAGCTAACTCCAAGGCTAAACCTGCGGCAGACCCAATGGCAG
>CAVFMC010000051.1:5927-7321 GCA_963623565.1 Bacteroidaceae bacterium
TGGCAGCAGAGTAGACAACAGCTTAAATCGGCTTCACAAGCGCCAAAAACATCACGAGTGCCACAAGCACAGCAAGCGCGACGGACCGTGCAGCGTCTTCAATATAAGAGTCCTTCGTCACCTAGGCCGCAGCCCGTACGCCCCAAAACCCATACTACCCCAGTGATCGTATTAGATCCGGGGCATGGTGGACGGGACCATGGAGCTAGTTATTATGGTCTGCAAGAGAAACGGCTAAATTTACAGCTAGCTAATCGACTTAAACATTATCTGGCTCAATATGGTTTTCGGGTCATTTTAACTCGCCGGGGTGATGAACAGCGTTCCTTGCAGCAGCGAGTAAACTGTACACGTTGGCATCAGGCTCAGCTTTTTATTTCCCTACATGCGGATGCTTGTCCGCGTCGCGAAGTGCGCGGGGTAACTATTTTTGTGTTATCGCCCATGAATAATTTACGGGTTGCTGCACGCTGGTTTGCCCGCTCAGAACATACGCTAGTGCAGGCACAAGAGCTGCAGCCCCGTGACCAGGCAGTCGGCGGTTGGTTAACAGAGCTGGCCAGTCGTAGTCTTAGTCAAGCTAGCGCGGCGGCTGGGCAGGCTATTTTGCGGGCGATTACTATTAGTCACAGCTCCTACCTACATTTAGCCCGGCTAGAGTATGCTAATTTTTGGGTACTTAAAGCGCCGCATGTGCCATCATTACTCATCGAAGCTGGCTTCCTCTCTAATCCTACCGAGGCTAAATTATTAAAGCAGCCCAAGTATCGCGATCAATTAGCACGTGCTATTGCCCAGGGGATTAATCAATACTTTAAGAGCTGAGCCGGTTGCAAAACCGTTATAGAGCGGCTACAAATAATAATAGAATGCGACATAAATCAATAATTAGTAAGATTAGGTGAAGAGATGAATAGCGAAGAAAGTAGGGAACCGGGTCAGGTAACGATCGTGTTAGTCGAGCCATCACATCCCGGCAATATTGGAGCTGCAGCGCGGGCGATGAAGGTGATGGGTTTGCGGCAGTTAATTCTGGTTAAACCCAGTTTTTTCCCGGATGCGCAAGCCACCGCGATGGCTGCGGGGGCGGATGATCTACTGGCGCAAGCGCAAGTTTGCGACAGCTTGGCGGAAGCGCTGAGTAATTATCAGTTAATTATTGGTACCAGCGCCCGCTGCCGTGCGCAGAGTTTGCCTCGCTTAACTCCGCATGCGATGGGGCAGCTGGTGGTGCAGCAGGAGGCAGATGGAGTCGCTTGTGCGATCGTCTTTGGCCGCGAGAGCAGCGGGCTGCGTAATGAGGAATTGACTAAATGCCATTATCAGGTGCAGATTCCTAGTTGTATCGGGTTTAACTCGCTGAATTTAGCTGCTTGGGTGCAGGTAATTAGCTA
>CAVFMC010000052.1:0-7264 GCA_963623565.1 Bacteroidaceae bacterium
GCTCTAGACTGTCTTCGGGTGATAATTCTGTTTGCTCTGACTGTTGATCCGCTTCTCCCGCTATTTGTGTTTTTTGCAAAGCGGCCATTATTCTAGCTGCCACACTTGGGTCTAATTCTATCTTCTCCGCTGCATCGCTGGCCACTAAAGCTCGAGCTAATCCCAAGCGCACTGCTCCCGCTTGGCTACTATCACCGCCGCCTTTAACAACGACTGCTGTGTCGTAATTGCTGGCCAGCTGTAGGAGTTCGAGCGGCTGCTGAGCTACCATCTGACAGGCGCGGCGCACGAAATAATCGTTAAGCTTTTTACCATTCACCGTAAACTGTCCGCTGCCCGCTTGCAAATAAACCCGAGCGATCGCCGTTTTGCGTTTGCCGGTTCCGTAATAGCGTTTCTGTTGATCTACCATACAAATTTATATAATATATAAATAATTTATTACAAATCTACTAACTACTGCTAACTGATATAATAAAATAAACTAACCAATAATACAATAATGGATCTACCGTAATATATCCGTTGCCGTCCCCTATAGCTAGCGCGTACGCCTACACTACTAACGGTTTCATACCGTCCGCTTGCGCTGCATGATTATGCTGCTCGCCGGCATAAATCTTTAATTTCTTTAGCATCGCGCGTCCCAAGGGTCCCTTAGGTAACATGCCCTTGACTGCACTTTTAATGATTTCCGTTGGGTCTTTTTGTAACTGCTGTTTTAAGCTAATCTGCTTAAGACCGCTCTGGTAACCACTATAACGATAATATTGTTTCTTTTCTAATTTACGTCCGGTTACTTTGAGTTTGGCCGCATTAATTACCACTACATAATCACCGTTATCCATATACGGCAGATAACTTGGTTTATGCTTCCCCGACAAAACAGTCGCAATACGCGTGGCAAAACGACCTAAAATTTGATTCGTGCAATCTAACAGGTACCACTCTTTAACACGAGTTGTTTTGCACTCCGAATGACAATCACCCATATAATTAATCTTTCTGAATTCTAAATTTTACAACTTATTTTATCCACTTGGTTAAGTAGTTTTATTATCTACATTTGCTTTTCTATACTAATACGTTAACACAGAGCGCTGTTCATGCTCGTACTAAATACTCTGTGTTAACAATATTATCTAATAGTATCTAATTTATCCTATCTATTACTATATATAATACTCATCGATTCTGCTATTAGCTACCACAATCTGATAGCACAGTACCGATTAACGGTTGGTTGCTGCCATCCGCTTGAGGATTATAATTATAGTATACACAGCACTTGTTGTGATTACGCGCTGATTCGTAAGCAAAGATAATAGTATTACCTGTGAGTTTACCGCTGTTTGGATCGTTGGCGTCTAATTTTAATGCGCTACTCTCGATACTTTCAACGACGATATCTTTGTTGACTTTGGATTTAGTCCCAGATGGCTGTTTACTACCTGTTGCGGTGGTTGGGCCACTTACAGCTGTTTCATCCATTAAAGCGGCAATACTATCGTTCACCTGAGCTAATGAGTAACCGTAAGAAATTTCAACATTCTTGCCGTTAGCATTGATAGTCGCCTTTTGTTCATGCGTCTTCAGCTCATTAACCGCGATTCCATGTATAGTCAATGAAGCGCTACGCACCGATCCAGCCATGGTTCTCAAGACAGATTTACGCGCTTCAGCATCTAGTACGCCAAAGCGGCTGGTCACATAGACTGCTAAAATCCCCAACACCACTATAACGATAATCAGTTCAACTAAAGTAAAACCTTGCTCACCTGTCTTTCTTTTTGACATACATTACCTCACACTTATCTGACACTACACGTCCTGGTTATTTTTTGTCTTTAAATAACAAATAATTGCTGCCTTTATCTATAAATACTGCTGCTCATTACACCATGTTCAAGACAGTAGCATAAGTTATTTGCCTCGTCAATATTTATCTGCAGGACCATCTTTAATTACTGCAGTCCTCGAGAATCATACCGATCACTGGTAGATGACCATCTGCCGAATCGTCATAACTGTAATATACGCAACATTTAGTAGGGTCTCTAGCACTAGCATGGCTAAAAATAATGGTTTTGCCGGGCGTGAGTTTACTCTGGCGTTCTTCATCGATTAAGACAGTTTGACTAGGCAGGATAGCGGCAGGTACGGTAATGTCGTTCATTTTAGCAATAATTTCTTTGCGTTCACCGGTTTTAGCAATAGCTAGATTATCGAGGCCATTGACAATACCATCTGGCAATGCTGCTACTGCGTAGCCGTAGCTTACCCGCACGCTAGTTTGTTCGTCTAAAACGATAGTTGCGTCTTTTATTCGTTCTTTATGTTCACTAATCGTCATGCCATGGATAATAGTTGAACTATTGCGCACGGAACTAAGGAGAGTACGTAGGACCGCTTTACGCGCTTCAGTATCTAGTACCCCAAAGCGCGTGGTTACATAGACTGATAAAATACCTAGCACCACGATAACAATAATCAATTCTACTAAGGTAAATCCACGATCGTGATACGGTCGCCGCCTAAACGCGTTCTGATCTATTGTCTCGTCGTTATTATTAATCATAATGCTATGCATGCTATACCCATTGAAAAATTGTTTTCATCATCCGCTATAAACAATTTTGCGTATCCACCTTAACAACCGGCAGTTCTTTGCCATCCGCTTTATAACTATAGACGACCTTACATAATTCTGGATGGGTTGCATCATCGCGCCGGAATTCGAGTTGATCACCATCTTGATGCAATAGGATATGATCGGGATTATCACTGCGATATTCCTGCGCTGTTACTTGCGACTGAGTGCTTTGGTTGGCTACTGGTGTCGCTCGATAGCTACTGGCATCATGCTCAGGGTCAACGATCGCTAATCCAAAACCTTTGATAGTGGCTAGCGGATAGCCAAATTTAGCTAGTACCTCACGATGTCCGCCTAACTGTATTAGCACCGCTTGACCAGACTCTTCCTTGCCCTGCGCCACACAAAGATTATAAACGCTATCCACTGTCACTTGGATCCGGCTGGCTAACGCGCGCAGCGCTACCGCCCGAGCGTCTTTATCTACCCGAATAAAACGAGTGGTGACGTAAGTGGATAAAATTCCAATTACCACGATGACGATAATTAATTCGGTGATAGTGTAGCCAATCCTGCGACATGGCTGATCATGCTGCTGATAATGACGCGGATGATTGCTGTTTTGGATGCCACTGCGCATAATTTTGTTAGGAATAAGATAATTCGATAAATGCTTTACAGCTAAAACTCCGCATGCTTAGGGGTACGGGGGAAAGGAATGACGTCGCGAATATTATTAACCCCGGTAATATACATGATGGCACGTTCTAACCCTAAGCCAAAACCAGAATGAGGCACCGTACCGTAACGCCGCAGATCTAGGTACCAAGCGTAATCCTCTAGTTTTAAACCTAATTCTAGCACCCGCTGCTTAAGCAGGTTAAACCGTTCCTCTCGTTGGCTGCCACCAATAATTTCGCCAACACCCGGGACTAGTAGATCCATCGCCGCTACCGTGCGCCCGTCCTCATTGAGCCGCATATAAAAACTTTTAATTTCTTTAGGATAATTTTGCAACACTACCGGAGCCTCAAACACCTGCTCAGTTAAATAGCGTTCATGTTCAGATTGCAAATCCACCCCCCAAGTCACCGGATATTGAAACTGCTGGCCTGATTTTAAAAGCAGTTCGATAGCTTGGGTATAATCGACATGTTGGACCGGGCTCTGTAGGAGCTTCTCTAATCGAGGCAGTAGAGTAGCGTCCAGTTTCTCGGTAAAAAAATCCAGTTCATTGGGGAGTTGCTGGAGCGCTTTTTGGACGATAAATTTGAGTAAATCCACCGCCCACTGCGCATTTTCCTGCAAATCAGCAAAGGCAATTTCTGGCTCTACCATCCAAAATTCCGATAAATGGCGTCCGGTATTGGAATTTTCGGCGCGAAAGGTAGGTCCAAAAGTGTAGACTCGGCCCAGCGCGCAGCAATAACTTTCGACGTTTAACTGGCCGGAAACAGTTAAAAAACTCTCCCGTCCAAAAAAATCCTGGCTAAAATCCACCCGGCCCGCGGGGGTGTGCGGCAGCTGATTTAGGTCCAGGGTGGTTACGCGAAACATCTGGCCTGCCCCTTCGCAATCGCTGGTAGTAATCAGCGGGGTATGAATCCAGTAAAAACCATGTTGATGAAAAAACTCATGAATGGCCATCGATATGCAGTGACGCACCCGCATGATCGAGCTAATTAGCATGGAGCGGGCGCGCAGATGAGCAAATTCCCGCAGATATTCGGCGGTATGGAACTTGGGTGAAATGGGATAATGTTCTGGATCATCTACCAGTCCTAAAATGGCTAGCTGAGTGACCTGTAGTTCCACCGCCTGTTTAGCGCCGGGCGACGCTACCAACTGGCCCTGCGCTAGAATCGAGCTACCGGCGGTTAATTTTAAGATCTCAGCATAATTATCTAGTTCGGCGTTGACGATCAGCTGCAAACTTTGTAGGGTAGAGCCATCATTGACCATGACGAAGGAAAAACCTTTTTTCGAGTCCCGGCGGCTTTTTACCCAACCGGCTACCGTTACTTCACTCCCTACCGCTTTCGCTCCTTTGAGCAGCTGGTTAATCATGGTACGTTGGCTTAATTTCATAGTCATGGCTGTTTTTGTTTTTTGTGTCGCTTATCTATTCTGTGTTATGTTCTTATTTATTGTGTCTGTTGCGTCTGATTTTTATTCCATCATTACTACCATCCATAATCTAAATTATCTAACTAGAAAAGTCAAAATTCCATGAATCGTTTTGTATTTTGGGTTATTTGGCATATAATACTGCTGACATCACTAAATGAATAACGAAACAGATTAATGTAAATTAAATATACAAGACTAAGAGGCTAAATATATGGACATGTCACCGCGTACACCAATGGTTAGCAAAATATTAATAATCGTTGTCTGTATTGTGGTTAGCTTGCTGGCTACGGCGGTTGGTTATTATTTTTATGCCAAGATTAGTCGCGATCAACGCGACGTTCGGTTACTAGGTAGCATCGCGGTAACTAGCCGCCAAAAAACTAGCGTACCGGCGGAACTGGTGGAAGCGCGGATTCTAGTCGAAACCGAGGATGCACGGTCGCTCTCACGGGCTAAAGCCCAGGGCAGCGCGATAGTGGCTCGCATTATGGCCGCGCTACATCCTCAGCTGGCGGTTCGCACGGCCACTAAGCAGGCTACTAGCCCAGTCAACAGTCCCGATGACAAGAACCAGATCAAAATTACTAATTTTACCGCCGAGATTCGACGCGATTCAGATAAGGCGGCTAAGGATACTGACGCACCGCGGCTGCGTTATCACGCCACTTATAGTTTAAAAATCAAAACCACCCAGTTGGAGCGTTGGCCGGCAATGTTGCAACAGATACTAGCTTTAGGGGCTACGCGGATCGATCGGGTGAGTTTTAAACTGCAAGACACCACGCAGGCTTGCCAGCCACTATTTGTGCGCGCGGCTACGCAGCTGCAGCAGCAAGGGCAACAGTTAGCGGCGCTCACCGGGGAACGAGTGGTGGGACTTAAAGCGTTAACTGCCAGCTGTAGTGTGGCAGAGGATACGCTGCTAGGTCATAGTTATAGCCGGTTAGCCGCGCTGCATAGTGACAGCGATGATGATAATGACGCTACCAGCGCCAGTAATCCGCGCCAAGACGTTTCGCCGCAGTTGGGTCAACTAGAGAATTTATTAACAACTACCGCTCGCTCGACAACGTTAACGCAACCCGCGCTTACTAACACCGCCCTCCACCCTCTCGAGGTAGAACTGCAACTGGAGGCCCAATGGTACGTTGTGCCACGATAATCAAGCCAGCAGGCTACAGAACGATCTAGCTAAACGGTGCTGCACTGCTTATAAGCCGACGTTAGCGTTGTTCATCATGATGCGCATCACGGCGCGATTGACGTTTTTCTATCCATGCCATACGCTGACTCTTCTCCGTCCAGGGTGCTAGCGTCGCCGCTGGCTCCTTAACTTAAATAGCTCCATGGCCCCGCGTTTAGCATCTATATCGATACAAAATCTCTTGATTTTGGAGGCGGCGGGAATCGAACCCGCGTCCGCAAACACTCCTCCTTCGGCCCTACATGTTTAGTCTATTTTTCATCTCAAGACCGCCACCAGAATAGACACTGTCAGTAGTCTCCAGCTTGCTTTGGATCCATACTAACTGCTGCAAACTAGCAGCTAGTCGGAGCTTACATCTATTACCACCAGGTAGGCGGTGTAAGCGCCATCTACCGGCGGGCCTGGCGCTACCTAGTTAGGCAGCTGCCAATTGGCGATAGCTTCTATCGTTGAAGTTTATATTTTGTAGTCGTCATTAACGAGAGAGACTACCTCCTCGACATGCTCCTCCAGCCTTGCCATTCACGTCAAAACCGGTCGCCCCCATAACCAAATATAAAAAATCTACTTATATAACTAAACAAACAGCTCAATCCCTGGGAAAGCCACCGTATTTAACCCGGCATCCACATGCACGATTTCGCCGGTAATCCCCGAGGCACAATCCGAACAGAGGAAAGCGGCCACCATTCCTACTTCTTTTTGGGTGATATTCCGTCGCAATGGCGCAACCTGCTCCCCATAAGCCAGCATCTTGCGAAAATTTTTAATCCCAGAAGAGGCTAGAGTCTTAATCGCCCCGGCTGAAATAGCGTTGACTCGAATGCCATCTGGCCCCAAGCTACTGGCTAAATAACGGACATTACATTCCAGACTAGCTTTCGCCAGCCCCATAATATTATAATTAACCAGCGACTTTTCACCCCCCAGATGAGTTAGGGTTAAAATCGCCGCCGATCGCCCTAACATCATCGGCTTAGCCGCCTTAGCCAGCCCAGTTAAACTGTAGCTGCTAACATCATGCGCTACTCGAAAGCCCTCTCGGGTGGCTTTTTCTACATAATTACCATCCAGCTGGTCGCCAGGTGCATACGCCACCGCGTGTACTAGAATATCTAACCCCTCCCAGCGCTGCTGCAAACTAGTAAATAACTGATTAATCTGATCATCGTAGCTCACATCACAGGGCAGTACCAGATCAGAATGAAATTGCTCGGCGATCGCCGCTACCCGGTCTTTGACCCGCTCGTTTTGATAACTAAAAGCTAGCTCCGCACCCGCTTGATACATCGCCTCTGCAATCCCGTAGGCGATCGAATGGGTATTCAAGA
>CAVFMC010000053.1:0-7004 GCA_963623565.1 Bacteroidaceae bacterium
CTGGGGGGACGCATGAGGCGGGGGCTAATGGAACAGACACGGTTATTAGTATTGCTGAGGCGAGCATGGCAGACGCTTAAAGCGATGCCATGGAGCTGCACCCATCAATCGCCGCCGGTAGCAGCAGCGCCGTTAACTGTTACGGCAGATACGCCATCGCAATTAGATAAAGTTGCGGAGGAAAGAGTGCTGGCAGCCCAAATGCCGGCAGCGATTAGTCAGCAATCGCAATGTGATTTGCTCAACGAAGATGAACAACTGGAACTGGAGCAATT
This sequence comes from Bacteroidaceae bacterium, assembly GCA_963623565.1. Classification (GTDB taxonomy): domain Bacteria; phylum Pseudomonadota; class Gammaproteobacteria; order UBA9339; family UBA9339; genus CAVFMC01. The sequence goes on from CAVFMC010000053.1 coordinate 276, forward strand.
GGCGGCTTTAGAAGTGGCGGTGCAGCTAGAAGCGGAAGCGAAGCTAGAAGAAACCATGCAACCAGAAGAAGTATCGCCGCTCCAATTGGATGAGACGCTACTAACCGAGCTAGACGCAGCGCCAGTTCAGACCGCAGCGATAGAGGCGATTGCTAAAGAGGACATAAGCGAGATAGGAACAGCTCCGACAGCAGAGTTCGGCGATCCTGCCGTAGTAACCGATAACCGCCCATGGCAATTTCCTAGTCTAGAGTTACTCGAATCCTCAACGCACAGCGCAGCCGATTCTAAACTCGGCTACACCCAGGATGAGCTACGCAATCTCTCCCGTTTAGTAGAAAGTAAATTATTAGATTTTGGGGTGAAGGCGCAAGTGGTGGGTGCGCAGCCCGGGCCGGTGATCACCCGTTTTGAACTGGAGCTGTCAGCGGGCACAAAAGTGAGTAAAATTACCGGACTTGCTAAAGATTTAGCTCGCTCGCTGTCGGTCCTGAGCGTGCGGGTAGTAGAAGTGATCCCGGGCAAGTCGGTGATTGGCGTTGAGCTACCTAATCGTTATCGGGAGATCGTGCGGCTGCGGGAGCTACTAGTAGCCCATGAGTTTCAGGAGAGTCGGTGCAAACTAGCGTTGGCGCTGGGTAAGGGTATTGCTGGTGAACCGGTGATTGTGGATTTAACCAAAATGCCCCATCTACTGGTGGCTGGTACTACTGGGTCTGGTAAATCGGTTTGTATTAATGCGCTGCTACTTAGTTTACTCTATAAATATACCCCTGATCAACTGCGTTTAATTTTAATCGATCCTAAAATGTTGGAACTGTCGGTCTATAGCGGCATTCCGCATCTGCTGGCGCCGGTGATTGTGGACATGAAAGAGGCTACCGGAGTATTTCGCTGGTGCGTGGCGGAGATGGAGCATCGCTATCGGTTGATGGCTGCGCTAGGAGTACGGAATTTAAGCGGGTTTAATGATTATCTACAGGCGGCCCAGGAGCGCCATGAGGTAGTCGCTAATCCACTCTGGGATGGTGAAGGCAGTTTGGAACCGCGGGAGCTGCAGCCGTTGCCTTATCTAGTGGTTATCGCCGATGAGTATGCAGATATGTTAATGGTGGTGGGTAAAAAAATTGAGGAGTTGATTGCCCGTCTGGCGCAGAAAGCCCGGGCGGCCGGGATTCATCTTATTTTAGCTACTCAGCGACCATCGGTGGACGTGGTGACCGGCTTAATTAAAGCTAATATTCCGACCCGGATCGCTTTTCAGGTTTCTTCGCGTATCGATTCGCGCACTATTTTGGATCAGTCGGGCGCCGAGCAGCTACTGGGAGCGGGTGATATGCTCTATCTACCGATCGGCAGCGGGGTACCGATCCGGGTGCATGGGGCGTTTGTGGATGACAATGAGGTGCATCGGGTGGTGAACGCTATGAAAGCCGTGGTCGCCGCTAGCTTGGTGGATCACAGCGCATCGACTCACGGAGTGTCTCCGAATCATATGCTAGGAGCATCGTCCACGACTAATAGTAGCAGCCATTATCCCATGTTGGATCCGCAGCAACTGCAGCAAGAGGAGGAACGCGAGCAGCTGCTACTAGATGGCGCTGGACATGGCGGCGGTAGTCGTGGTTGCAATAGTGATGATAATGAGCATGATGAATTGTATGATCAGGCGGTGGATTGGGTGCTGAGCAATCAACGGGTCTCGATTTCTAGTCTGCAGCGCCGTTTTCGTATCGGTTACAATCGAGCGGCGCGGATAGTGGAGAGCATGGAAGCAGCTGGACTAGTTGGAGCGATGGAGGGTAGTGGAGGAACACGGCGAGTCTTGGTGCAGCGTGAGTCGACTGCGACAGCGGAAGAATAGCAAGGTATCGATCAGCCATAAACTCGAGAAATTTACTTTACCCTGCAAAAGTGCTATCTTGGTTGGATAAGTTGGCTAGTAGCAAAATGAGAAAAAAGTAAAATTATTAAGCACCTAAAAGAACAGATGGGTTGAACGGGAGGTTAGATGGAGACAGAACGACAACAACAACAGATGCAAGCGGTAGGGCAGCAGAACGGTGTGGCAGTGGCAGCGGTAACAGGTAGCGGCGCGTCGGCTCAGCACAGTATGAATATTATGGCTATTCGAGATTTTTTACCCCATCGTTATCCATTTTTATTAGTAGATCGGGTGCTGGATGTGGTTCCTGGTCAGCGCATAGTAGCGATCAAAAACGTTAGTGCCAACGAGCAGTTTTTTGCTGGACACTTTCCTGAGCGGCCGATTATGCCAGGAGTATTGATGCTGGAGGCGATGGCTCAAACTGCAGGGCTACTAATTTATTGCACCACTAATACTAAAATTAACGGCCAGGATAATTGGTTTTACTACGCTGGCATTAATCAAGTTAAATTTAAGCGAGTAGTGGAGCCTGGGGATCAGCTACAAATTGAAGCACAATTTGTGAAGCATAAGCTGGATTTATGGATTTTTCAGGTCACCGCAAATGTGGATGGGGAACTAGCCTGTAGCGCAGAACTGAAATTGTTACGGGGAGGGCTAAAATAGTGATCGATGCACGAGCAGTGGTGGCGGACGGCGCGCAGCTGGCCGATGATGTAGAGGTAGGGCCATACGCTATTATCGGTCCTCAGGTGGAGATTGGTGCAGGTAGCGTAATTGAAGCTCACGCCCTAGTCACTGGGCATACCCGGTTAGGCCGTAAAAACCATGTTTTTCCTTTTGCAGCGCTAGGACAAATGCCTCAGGATCTTAAGTACCGGGGAGAAGATACCCGACTCGAGATTGGCGACGAGAATAGTTTTCGCGAGTTTTGCACGGTGCATACCGGTACGGTGCAGGGGGGTGGAATAACCCGGATCGGCTCGCATAACCTGATTATGAATTATGTGCATGTGGCGCATGATTGTCAGCTAGGTAATCACTGCATTTTAGCCAATTACGTAGGATTAGCCGGTCACGTGCAGATCGACGATTATGCGGTGCTAAGCGGTTTTGTTAAAATTGTGCAGTTTGCCAAAATCGGTGCTTATAGTTTTATGATAGCGAATGCTGATGTAGGTAAAGATGTGTTGCCTTACGTGATGGTAGGGGGTACTGCCGAGTCGATTCGTTGTTTTGGTTTAAATCTAATTGGGCTGCGGCGCCACGGTTTTGGTGAGTCGGTGCTAGAAAAATTGAAAGAGGCCTATAATATTATTTTGCGACGGCACTTAAAAGTCGAGCAGGCACTAGTGCAGCTACAGCCGCTGGCCACTACCTGTCCGGAGGTACAACTGATGATCGCGGCGTTGGAGCGGATGGGGCAGCATGGAATCGTCCGCTAGCTAACAGAAGCAGTTGACCGGTGTATAATGAGGCAGAAGATAGGTTAGATCTAAGATGAGTAAATCCCGAGGGTGGAGTTATTATGGTCTGTTAAGCGGGCAGCTCGGGCTGTTGCTGCTGCTAGCGTTAGCGCTAGCGCGGGGTTGGCAGGTCTCATTTCATAATTTTGCTTGGACGCGGATTGAGGTGTACGCCAGTAGTCAACAGATTACTCAAAATCAGGTGTTAACTTGGCTACGGTCGGCTCTGCATAAGAATATGATCGGCGATTCGCTGGAACGGTTAGCTACTGCGATGCGGGCTAGTCCCTGGACTAAGCAGCTGCGGCTAGTGCGGTGTTTCCCCGGGGTACTGCAGTTAGATTTAGTGGAGCGAGAAATCATAGCTATCTGGTTGGATCGCGAGCTGATTGATCAGAACGGTGCGCGATTGCCGGTGGCTGCCGCCGCTCAGCCGCTGCCAATTCTGCCCCATCTATCTGGCAGTGAAAAAGATTTTCTGTATATTGTGAAGAATTATCGCCAGCTGCAGCCTATCCTACAGCAGCAACAGTTGCGGCTAGCTGCTGTGCATTTGCATACGGCCCTGTGGTGGGAAATAGATTTGGTTAGTGGGGTTAAATTAAAATTTTTAACCAAGTCGGAGCGTGATCGGATCGGTAGCTTGGCCCAGCAGTTTAACCGTTTTGCCCAGCTATATCCACGGATTTTGCAGCAGCTGGGGCGCGAGCCACAGAGTATTGATTTTCGTTATCAAAATGGCAATTTTGCTGTTAAATAATTAGTTATACAGATGATTAAAATGATTGATGAAGAGATGAAATGATGTATACAGATAATCAACCGCGTATAGGTGAGCGCTTGGCCCAAGATAAAATTGCGCTAGATAGTGTGGGCTCATGGATTTCGCTGCTCAGTGCCTCCATGTTTTTCTTTTTTACTTTTTGTCAGATGAATATTTTAAATACCATTCAAGGCGAAATGGTGCAGGAGCTGCATTGCACCGAGCAGGCGATTAGCGATCTCTACTCGGCACTCTGTTATGGTAATATGCTGTTTATTATTCCAGCTGGGATGATTTTAGATCGAGCGCCGATCAAACAGTTAATTATTCTGCTTTTTAGTGCTTTGTTGGCGGCGGTGCTGCTCTTTGCTACTAGTTCGAGTCTGCAGGTGATGCTGGTGGCCCGATTTATCTTAGGGTTGCTGGCAGCATTTGGTTTTACCTCTCTGATTAAACTGGCTTCACTCTGTTTTTCCTCGCAGCGGATGGGGGTAGCGACAGCGGTATTCAGCGCTTGGTGTACGGTGGGCGGCATGCTAGCCCAGGCGCCGGCGGCCTGGCTGATGAAGCAAGTGGGCTGGCGGTGTACGTTGTATATTTTAGTGGCGCTAGGGCTGCTGTTTGTAGTAGTGCAATGTTTTGCCATTCGCGTGCCCCGGCAGTCTGGTGCCACTGCAACCGCTGCTGCCTCCAAGAATACCAATCTACTGCAGCAGTTACTGGCCAGCATTAAGCTCTCGCTGCAAAATCCACAAAATTGGCTGTGTGGCATCTATAATTGCAGTGTAAATCTGCCCATTTTTTTATTAGGCGGGGTATTTGGAGTGCCCTTTCTTACCCAGGCTCGCGGTTTTAGTCTATTAGACGCTAGCACCATCGTTAGCCTGCTCTTTGTGGGGCTAATTATCGGTAATCTGCTGTTCGGAAAACTGCCAGACTTATGGCAGCGACGTAAACCACCGATGATTCTAGGCGCGTTGTGTAATGTGGCGATTATCGCCATGATTTTAATGACTCAGCAAGCGAGTTTCATGCAGATGGCGCTACTCTTTGGGCTCTGTGGTATCGCTAACGGCTGTCAGGTGATGGGCTATCCGGTGATTGTGGAGAGTAACCGCTTAGAGATCACCGCGACCGCTAGTAGTATCACTTGTATGCTGCTGGTTGCTGGTGGGGCGCTGGCGCCGTTTTATTCAAAACTACTCAGCTGGAGTGGCCATACACCGCTACAGCCAGGAGATTTTACCCGGGCTAATCTGTTACTGCTCACTGCTGCGGTGGTGGCGTTGATCTGTAGTTTGTTAATTACCGAGACCTACTGCAAACCGCTGCCTTCAGTGTCGGCTAAAAATATTAATACGGATAGACGAAGGGCTGGCAGCAGTTGCTAGCGTAGCAACCAGCGTGTAACTCGTGTAACTTAGGTGTATATTGGCTTAGATTACGGCACCCGCAAAATTGGGGTAGCGGTCGGGCAGTTGCTGACCTGTAGTGCTTCCGCCCAGCCGCAGATCGCCAACCGTGGTTTGCAGATTAACTGGCCAGCTTTTGATCGGTTGTACCAGAAATGGCGGCCGCAAGGGTGGGTGGTAGGTATTCCGCTGCAGCTGGATGGATCGCTATCCACCGTTACCACTCTAGCCCGCCAGTTTGCCCAGCAGTTGCAACAGCATTTCGTCGCGGTGCCGGTCTATACTACCGACGAACAATTAACCACCCAGGAAGCGAAACGATTAATCTACCGCCAGTTTGGAGGGCGGGGGTTTAACCATCATTCGGTGGATAGTATGGCTGCTAAATTAATATTAGAGGCTTGGCTACAGCAACGGCAACGGCAGCTAGCGGTGCTATCAGCAAACACCTAGGAACCGAGCTATATAAGATTTATGTAAATAGATCGCAGGTTTAAAAAACGTCACATGAACCTAAATCTACTGCATCAATAGAGTGGCAGGCGCTAAATTTATCTTAGTGGAGATCTATAATTAGCAGAAATTGTCAGCCCGGCTTTGCGTCTTTAGATTCGGGTGACTAGGCGGAGGTTGAGAGGACTTTTGCTTTAATGGTTTAATTTTTATAGCAGAAGAATACCCGTACGACCCGCTTATTTAATTTGGCCCACCCCCGTCCTTTAGCTTAATAAGGCACTTAACCGATCAGCGTTATAACGGCTAATCAGCGGTTCTATGACTGGATCTAAATCCCCGTCGATAATTCGGTCTAATTGATAAAGTGTCAGATTAATACGATGATCGGTGAGCCGTCCCTGCGGAAAATTATAAGTACGAATGCGTTCAGAGCGATCACCGGTACCCACTAAACTACGCCGCGTTTCCGACTCCTGTTGCTGTTGTTTGCTGCGTTCCTGGGCCAGCAACTTGGTTTTAAGTAGTGACATCGCGCGCGCGCGATTTTTATGCTGCGAGCGTTCATCTTGGCACTCTACTACGATTCCCGAGGGGAGGTGGGTAATGCGAATCGCCGAATCGGTGACGTTAATATGCTGACCACCAGCGCCAGAGCTACGGAAAGTGTCGATTTTTAAGTCATTAGGATTAATTTCTACCTCTTCGATCTCCGCTACTTCCGGCAGCACCGCCACTGTGCAGGTG
>CAVFMC010000054.1:0-1741 GCA_963623565.1 Bacteroidaceae bacterium
AGGGAGTTTGCCGGTTGAATTTTGGGGATCTATACATTAGGGCCGGCAATTTCGGATATAGTCAAACTTAGTCAAGCCACCTAGAAACATAGTTAGCTAACTATGTTTCTAGGTTTATTCTGTATCCAAGCAAATGAAGTGGCATAGGAAGTATGCGCGGGTAGATAGTAGATAGGATAGGGGTTGGCGCCATGTCAGTCGGTCGATAGCCGCCTTAACTTAGCCGTTAAGGCGGCGTAGAAGCATGTGCAAAATTTGTTGTTTGTAATTATGTTATTTTTACTGCTGACTGGCGCAGAGCATAAAGTCCGATACCTACCGCCACCGAAACGTTGAGACAGGGCACCGGCCCATGCATGGGAATGCGAAATAGTTGATCGCACTCTTCTTGCACTAAACGGCGGATGCCCTGCCCCTCCGATCCGTAGACTAGCGCGGTTGGGCCAATGCGCTGCAATTGCGCCAATTCGATACTGCCTTGATCGTCGGCGCCGTAGATCCAAACTCCCTGCTGTTTTATGGCGCGTAAACAACGGACTAGATTATTGACTATAATCAGCGGCGTACTGGCTACCGCCCCGGAGGCTGCTTTAGTGACGGTAGGGGTAACCGGACAGGCCTGGTGACACGGAATGATTAGTGCATCTGCTCCTAGCGCGCTAGCACTACGCCAACAAGCTCCTAAATTATGGGGATCTTGCACCTCATCTAATACTAATAGCAATAATTGCTGGCCACGCGCCGCCACTAGGGGAGTTAGCGCTAATTCATTCTGAATTAGGCTATTTTTAGCTATCAAGGCCGCCCAACCTTGATGCTGATTAGAATTTAATTTGCGATCTAACCAGCTATTCTCCACCCTTTGCACCGTTAGTCCTGCATGTCGCAAGCGTTGGCTTTGCTGCTCAGTTAATTTAATTTGGTGCGCTAGCCAGAGTTCTTTAATCTGTTCAATCCGATGTTCCAGCAGAGTCAGTACTGTATGCTTACCCATCACGTACTGTTGAGTGTGGCGCTGCTGATTCGATTGTCTAGTCATAACATGATTTATACCGCCATTATAATAACTTACGGTTCAATTTATTTAATCTACTACCCACAGCTACTCCTGCAGAATCTTTTCGTAAATACGGCCCAGCGTATAGGTAGAATAAAGCCACCAAAAGACTACCGCAATAAAACAGATTCCTAGAAAAGGCGCTAAATTCAGCAGCGTCGAACCACTAAAGAGTGCTAGCAGAATCTGCTGCAACAGCGCGCCACTGCCCTTACCGAAACGCATTCCGATGGTTTCTGCTGCTGCCTTGCCTTTAGTCCGTAGTTCAGCACTGAGCGGAATATAGACCATTTCTTTGGATGAATCGAAAAAAGAATTTTTGGATGAACGAGAAAACACTTGATGCACCGCCCCGGAATACACCGCCACCTCTAGCGCGGGTAAACCAAGCAGCATCATCAGCTGGCTGTCCCGACAGGCCATACAGATAAAAAAGATCCCGCCGGTAATTAAAAACGCTAACGGGGTAATTAAGGCTGCCCGACGCCAGCCAAAACATTTAAAAACGTAACCACCCATTAGACCGAATACCAGGGTAAAGAAGGCTACACCAAAATAGATCCCGCCAATAAAGCGCTGAATACGATTAGCGTCGCCCGCAAGTTCTAATTCCACTACTTTCTTCCAAACTCCTTCAATTAAATTAAGAGAAATGCCATAACAGAGAAGTAGTGAAGTGATTAA
>CAVFMC010000054.1:1751-3585 GCA_963623565.1 Bacteroidaceae bacterium
GTTAAGCAACAGAGCGCCACCGACAGAACCACGCCACCCGCTACTAAAGAGGCGATAGACATATTCAAAGTGCTACCCCAATCCTGCTGAAGTGACGCAAAATAACGAGCTGCCACACTCGATAGCATTAGTCCTGCACCGCGAAAAAAGCCAAATAAGGGATAAAAACGTTTAGACTGCTCAATGGTGGTAACATGATTAGTTACCTCCCAGGTAGAGATGGAGAGCATAATAGTAGTCCACATCTCGGCAAAAGCATAGAAAATACTGCAGGGCCATTTATTAATCACCGCAACTAGATAACGTAGGGCGGGATGTGCGCTAACCAAATTTGTTCCTAAATGCAAACAGTAAGCATCGTAATGAGGAAAAATCACCGTAGCAAAAAATGCGAAAAAGCAGAGAAAACAACAGTTAGCAGCATGAAACAGCCGGGTTCTTAGCATGCAATCTGACATTTTCATATAAAAAATCACTGCAACTATGGAAGCTGGCCAAATCACCCAAACTTTAATGGCGCTGATCATTTCCGCGCTGCCATGAGATAGTACTAACGATTCTTTAAGAATGCGCAGGATACCGTATACGTAGGTAACCGCTGCCATCATCGCCGCAATGCAAAGGAAATTCGCCCACTCCCCTTTGCGTATTGAAAATAGATTACACATACCTCCCCTAACCTTCAACCCTTCTATTCTATACCCCTTCAGAATCGAAAAAGCAAGTCTTTCTGGTCAAAATATTTTACTGAATGCGCCTGAATGGGGACTAAACGTGTGCTGTTAGCGTCATCTGATGCAGATCGTTTTTCTCGCTACCCGCCGCCCAGGTGGTACCCCAACCCAAGGTAGCAATTAAAGGCACCTGTAGCTGGTACACCCCCTCCATCAGCTGTTTAATTTGGATGCCATAGCGCTCTACCTTGCATGCTGGTAGCTCAAAAATCAGTTCATCATGCACCTGCATCAGCATAGCGATCTCCTGTTGACGCTCGCGATCGGCTTGAATCCAGCGGTCAATGGCCAGCATGGCCAGTTTGATTAGTTCGGCGGCGCTGCCCTGCACGGTAGCATTGACTGCCAGCCGCTCCGCAGCCTGCCGTAATTGTGGTTTGGCAGCATGGAGATTGGGAATAATCAGCTTACGATTTAAAATGGTAGTTACATAGCCCTGCGTTCTAGCCTGGGCTAGCACCTGTTCAATATAGGTTTTGACTCGTGGAAAATTGGTAAAATACTGCTGGATATACTGCGCCGCCTCAACGCGCGGAATATCTAAACGTTCTGCTAGTCCAAAAGGCGACATACCGTACATAATGCCAAAATTAACCGTTTTAGCGATACGCCGCTCCCGTTTACTAATCTGTGTTAGGGGCAGATTAAACAGCGTGGCGGCGGTTTGACAATGAATATCCGCTCCCGATTGAAAGGCACTAATCAGGGTAGGATCGCCAGAAAGATGGGCCATCACCCGCAACTCAATTTGTGAGTAATCAATAGTTAAAAGCAACGCTTGCGCTGTCGCGTTGCTACGGTGGTCGCTAGCTTTGGCTGCATGAATCGAACTGGCTGTAAAAGCGTGACGAATCGCGCCACCCGCTTCGCCCCAAATCGGGATGTTCTGTAAATTAGGCTGGCTCGACGATAATCGCCCGGTCAGCACAGTAGTTTGATGATAATGAGTATGAACGCGACCGCTAGCAGGCTGAATCAGTTGGGGTAGTGGATCTAAATAGGTATTTTTAAGTTTCGTTAATTCGCGATACATTAGTAGTAACTGCACAACCGGATGCCGCCCTACCAATTTTTGTAAAACCGCCTGAGAAGTGGATACT
>CAVFMC010000054.1:3595-6842 GCA_963623565.1 Bacteroidaceae bacterium
TTTGTCATACAATAATTCTGCCAGCTGTTTACGCGAATTTAGATTCAAACTGTTGGCTGAGGCATCTACTGCGACGTAGATCTGTTGCTGCAGTTGATTAATCTGTTCGGCAAGTTGTTGCGCATAAGAGGTCAATTCATTTGCATCCACCCGTACCCCAACAAGCTCCATTCGCGCTAGTACCTGTGCTAAGGGCAAATCAATCTGCTGCAGTAACTGCTGAGCAGCAGGCCAGCTGGCTAACTGATTCCATAAGGCTTGATGCAGAGTTTTCAGATGGGGAAGAGTAGCAGTAATTTTAACCCACTTCGACGATGCATCGCTAGCGTCAGAGTAATTTGTATTATGAGCAGAATCCAATTCCAGATAACGGGCCAGTAACTCATCCAAAGGATAACTACCGCGCGTATTATCCACTAAATAAGCGGCTAATTTAACATCATGCCAATACCCGGCAAAAGTTAACTGATAGCGCAAAATAATTTTCCACAGTTCTTTGACTTGGTAGGTAAAATAATGCACACCGGGAAGTTGCCATAGCTGCTGTAAATAAGCTAACTGGCGCGCCACCACGTGCGTATCGTTGTTCGGATTAAAAAATAGCTGATAAATATCTCTACCCTGACAATAAAAAAAGAGCTGCAGCTCATCGCTAATAACATCATTATTAGCATGGCTAATTAGTAATAATTGACATTCCCTACTAGCTTGCAGTTGGATTAAGAGCTGCCGTTGCTGCTGTGTTAGTTGATCATCGATAACCTCATAGTTACCGTTATTAGCCGGTATTAAATCATGCACTGTAAAGGCTGTAACGGCGGCGGTTGGGCGTGAATGGCTAGTCGCGCCAGCGGTTGTCGGATCACTAGTATCGCTCAACTCTTTCAGCCAGCGCTGAAAACCCAACTGCCGATACAGCATTCGCAGTTGCCCACTATCCCTCTCTCGCGGCTCTAAGCTGCTTAAACTAAAATGATCAAAAAAAGGATAACCGACAAAATCCAGCGCGCTGGGTAAGACAATTAATTGCCTAGTCAACGCTAGCTGCTGACTAGCGGCACCTAATTTAGCAGCCAATTTCGGTGACAGTTGATCCAGATGCGCCAAAAGATTATCGACACTACCAAACCGTTGCAGCAATTTAGCCGCGGTTATTTTGCCAACGCCGGGTACCCCGGGTACATTATCCGCCGCGTCCCCCAGCAACATTAAAAAATCCGCTATTTGGCTAGGTTGCACCCCAAACGTCCGTTCTACCGCCTGCGGATCATATTGCTTCTGCTTCATAGTATCCACTAGAGTAATCTGCGTATTCACTAGTTGCATCAGATCCTTATCGCTAGTGGCGATAATCACTTCTAGCTGATACTGCGAGGTCACTAGCTGAGCTAGTCGCGCAATCAGATCATCCGCCTCCGCTTGAGGCCACTCCAGCAAAGTAAAACCAAGCGCCGTGATAATCGCTTTGGTGGGTGCCAGCTGCCAAAGCATCGCCTCGGGCATAGCGGGACGATTCGCTTTATAGGCTGGATATAACTGTTGACGAAATTTGACTCCAGAACTATCAAATACTACCGCTACATAGCGACTAGGAAAACGCTTACGTAGACTACGGAACATATGCAGCGTGCCATAGATCGCCCCGGTCAGCTTCCCCTGCGGGCTAGTTAACTCCGGCATAGCATAATAGGCGCGGTAAAAATAGGAAGATGCGTCTAAAATGAGTAAGCGATCAGCAGCCATAGTGCTATTTTAGGAGCTGTAATTGAGATTATTTATAAAATACAATCCAAGCTACTAAAATAAGATATCGGCTAACTCTATTTGTCAAACATGTTAGTATGCTAATCATGAGTACGCCCCCTTAATAAAGGAAACAGAATCACATCCCGAATCGAAGCGGCATTACTAAACAGCATCACCAGCCGGTCAATACCGATCCCCTCCCCGGCAGTTGGCGGCAAACCATACTGCAGAGCGGTAATGTAATCCGCGTCATAATGCATCGCCTCATCATCTCCAGCACTTAGTGCTTGGGCTTGGGCGCGAAAACGCTGGGCTTGATCATCCGGATCATTCAGTTCCGAAAAAGCGTTAGCCAGCTCCCGCCCGACGATAAACAGTTCAAAACGATCGGTCAAGTTCGGGTCCTGATCATTAGCCCGCGCTAGCGGCGATACTTCGGCTGGATAAGCGGTAATAAAGGTTGGTTCAATCAACTGTTTTTCTACCGTTTGATCAAAAAGTTCATATTGCATGCGATAAACCGATACACCGGCGGGCAGCGCAATATTTAAAGTAGCTAGATATGCACACAGCTGTTGCGAATCATCGATCGCTGCACCTTGCAACTGGGGATGAAAATGCTGTACCGCCTCCTTCATAGTCCAGCGCCGAAAGGGCTGCGCCAAATCCAGCCGATAATCTTGATAGGTTAGCTGCATGGTCCCTAGGACCTGCTGGGCTAGGGTGCGCAACAGCTCTTCGGTTAGATCCATTAAATCGACATAATCGGCATAGGCCTGGTAAAACTCAATGGTAGTAAATTCCGGATTATGGCGAATAGAAATCCCTTCATTACGAAAACAACGGTTAAGTTCAAAGACCCGCTCAAGTCCGCCCACCACTAACTGCTTAAGATAAAGCTCGGGCGCTACCCGTAGATACAGATCGATATCGTAAGTATTATGATGGGTTATAAAAGGCCGCGCGGTAGCTCCACCTGGGATCGGGTGCATCATCGGTGTTTCTACCTCCACAAAACCACGCTGCTCAAAAAACTGCCGCAGCGCGCTTACCGTCCGCGAACGAATAGCAAAGACCCGACGGCTCTCGGGATTAGCGATCAAATCCAGGTAACGCTGCCGACAACGCGCTTCACGATCAGTCAGCCCATGATATTTCTCGGGCAGCGGCAGCAGCGCTTTAGTTAGTAGTTGCCAACTAGTCACCCGGATCGATAATTCACCGGTTTTAGTACGGAACAAGCGCCCTTCGATGCCGAGAATGTCGCCAAGATCCAGCTCGCTAAAAGCTTTGTAACTAGTTTCACCTAGCTCATCCTGGCGTAGATAAAACTGAATACTGCCCGACATATCCTGCAAGTGTGCGAACGACGCCTTGCCCATCTTGCGCATCGTCATTAGGCGCCCAGCCACTTTTACCGCCGCGTTCGACTCAGCCAACTGTTCATTAGTTGTGTCATCAAACTGTTGATGCAGCGTACCAACCAAATAATCCGGTTTAA
>CAVFMC010000055.1:0-5312 GCA_963623565.1 Bacteroidaceae bacterium
GATTACCACTGTATAATTCGGTAATCAGTAGGCCAGTATCCATTTTGGCTAGTAGCGCCGCTAAACCACCTGGTTGGCTCGGAGCCATGGTTAGATTACGCACTCCGCCTGCATTTCCGGTGGTGGCGAGCTGCAACTTGTGGGCGGCATAACTATCTAACAGATAACGGACTAAACGACCATCCACCACCAATGGTGATGTCGCCTGCAAGGCTGCCCCTTCATTATCAAAAGGAGCACTGGCGATTCCTTCGGGGGTAAAGGGGTATTCAGTTAGCTGCACGAAAGCGGGGAAAATCGGACTGTCCAGGCGATTAATTAAAAAAGAATTGCCTAAATATAAATTACGACCACTAGCCGCTGCTACTAAATTAGTTAGCATATCTGCTGCCAGCTCAGCCGGATAGATTACCGGACAGCGGCGCGGAGTAATTGGCCTTGCATCCAAGCGGCTAAGTACTCGCTGAACACTCTGATCCATAATCGCCTCCAGCGACAACAGTTTATTCGGATTACGTTTAATATCCCAATAGCCATCCCGCTGCATATTACCCTGTTGATCTTGTGCCAACAGACTACCGCTAGCTAGGTAACAGCTACTCTGGTAACCACCAGCAAAATGGTTACTATTGGCATAATAGCGGTAACTACACCCGCTCTCAAAAGTAATGCCGCCAGATTTGGTAATGCGTGGATCGACGGTTAAATAGTGCGGTTCTAGCTGGCGTGCTTGCGCGATCACCTGCTCGGCGGTAGTAATCGGTTCGTAACAGAGTTCTAATTGCAATAGCGACGGTGGGTTCCAAGCCAGTAGTGCCGGATCAGTCAGTTGCGCCGCCGGATCCGCTTCAGCGTAGCGGGCCGCTTGATAAGCTTGTTCAATAGTCTCTTCGATAGCAGTAGTATCCAGCAGATTAGTACTACAGCAGCCTCGTTGTTGCTGATGGTAGACGACAAATTCTAGCGAGTGGGTTTGATAGCGCTCTAGCTTTTCGATCTGGCCATTCAGATATTCCAGCGACCAACCACAGCCGTCATACAGAATATACTCCCAGGCGGTGAAGGGACGGACGCGTAGCCGTTGATCAATTTCCGCTAGTAGCGTTGCTAGTTTAGCGTCGATATCCGGTGGGGCAGGGCGGTCGTTAGAGTTGGTAGTCATCTTAAGTTGTTCCGTCGTCTAGTTACATATTTATAACTTTATAAGTTATTAAATATTTTGTATTTTATTAATTTTACTCCGTTTTCTAATTTCTAATATCGAAGGCCTTTACTTAGTTTGCGCTAGCTGCTTAGATTGCCAACCGGTGATCTCCTGCTGTTTGGCGCGACCAATGGCCAGGCTGCCCGCTGCAACATTTTTGGTGATGATGGAGCCAGCACCGATGGTAGCATGGTCTCCAATGGTTACTGGCGCCACTAGTGCGCTGTTAGAACCAATAAAGGCGTGCTCACCAATTAGGGTACGATGTTTAGTCTGGCCATCATAATTACAGGTAATGGTACCAGCGCCGACGTTGGTGTAGCTGCCTAGTTCCGTATCACCGATATAACTTAAATGATTGACTTTGGCTGCGGTCTGAATCTGGCTATTTTTAATTTCCACAAAATTGCCAATTTTAGCGGAGGGGCCAATCTGACTCCCTGGGCGCAGACGGGCAAATGGACCTACGTTGCACTGCTTGGCTAAGTGGCAGCCAATTAGATGGCTATGGGCAAGAATTGTGACGTCATCTTCCACCGTAACATCCTTAAGATAGCAAAAGGGGCCAATCCGGACCCGATCACCTAACACTACCTGACCCTCCAGAATTACATCCGCATCGATAAACACCTCTTTCCCCACGGTAAGCTCCCCGCGTAGATCAAAACGTAATGGATCCGCTAGCTGCAAACCAAATTGCTGCTGCAGGGTGTGTGCTTGCCGCGCTTGAAAATAACGTTCGGCCATGGCTAGCTGAGCGGTGTCGTTAACCCCAGTAAACACCCGCTCGTCTTGCGGAGATTTAAAACCGCAAACTGCTATCCCCTGCGCGATGGCTAACGCCACAAGATCAGTTAAATAATATTCATGTTGCTGATTGTGAGGCTGTAAGCGAGGCAGTAGCTGGGCAAGCAGTTGCTCCTGGGCTAAGATAATCCCGCTATTCACCTCACGAATCTGTTTTTGCATTAGATTAGCATCCTTTTCCTCGACGATAGCACAGAAATGATCAAGTGAATCGCGAATAATGCGGCCCAAGCCCTGGGGTTTACTGGTCCAAAAAGTACAGACTGCCAGCCGATAATCCATAGCGCAGGCGTGGTAAAATTCCTCCAGGCTCTCGGCAGTGAGCAGCGGTAGATCGGCACACAGAATCAGCGCTTGGCGATCCTCTAAATTTAAATCTAAGTTGGCATTCGATGACGTTGGTTCTAGTTCAGCAGTGCGGTGGCTAGCTGACAGCTGATTTAAAGCCACCTGTACTGCATGGCCGGTGCCTAGCCGCCGCTGTTGCTGTACCCACTCTAGATCCGGATCGGTAATCTGCTGCGGAAGCGCCGGATCGTTATAGACTACCAGTAGATGTTGGGGCTGCAGCGCGCGCGACGCCAGCAGCACCCGCTCCAGCATGGTTTTACCAGCTACCTGGTGTAGTACTTTAGCGGTTGGTGAATGCATTCGGCTGCCCATCCCGGCTGCCAACACAATAACATCTAAGGCCATGTTACGTTAATCTCCGTGTGTCGTTTAATAATCAGTTATCCTACTTACTCTTGCGACTCCTGACTAGCAGTAGTTACCGTTGATGCACTATGCTGCGGCGCGGCGCTGGGCGTACTTGCAGAGGCAGGAGGAGTTGCTGGTCCGACCGGTCCTAAAACCCCTGTCCGGAACATCTCGCGTTGCGAAGCGGCAGAGGGCTTAGTGATTTTGGGCGTGGCAACAGCTGGAGCATTGACAACAGGTGTAGGATGAGTGATAGCAGTATCACTCATCGGCGCGCTATTACCGTCTTCTTGTGGCCCGCGGTCGCGCTTATCAGCACGTTCACTCATTATTTCTGACGGCGCACCTCGCTCACGGCGTGACGCTGGATTACTCCTGACATTATTAGCACTGCCATTGTTTGGTTCGCCGATTTTATTAATCACTCCGGCCGATCGGTTATTGGCACCGTGACGGTTGTTTCTAGCAGGTTTATTGCTGTTATTGCTATCACTACTGCCATCACCACCATTTCGCACGTTGCGCCGCGTAGTATCGCGTTCGCGTTCATGGTCACGATCGCGATTGCGATTACGACGATTGCTAGAGCGGTTTTTAGTGGTTTTGCCAGTAGTATTATTACGCTGTCTACTATCCGCGCCCTCTTCAGCCATTAGACTGCCAACACGACTCATCGTGGTTTTAATTAGACCGGCCACTTTGGACCAGAGCGCACCGACTAGATGGCTAGCATTACTCGGCTCTGCACTGCCACGATCGGAACGGCCATTATGACTAACTAAATTACTAAGTTCATTCTGTACTAGCGGCTGCTGCTGTTCTGAGGCGGCTAATGACGATTGCTGCCTACCGCTATCCGCTGTCGGTTGCGGCTCATTTTCAACTATTTTAGCCAATAGCGAATAACTAGGCTGCGTAGCCTCGCGTCTACGTTTTTTAAGTTCGTAATGGGGCATTTCCATCCAACTAACCGGCAAAACCACAATTCCAATCCCTAAATATTGGGAGAGTTTAACTAAAATATCGCGATATTCATTAAATAAAAAACTGGCTAAAGTAGGTGGCGCCATAATCTGAATTTCAACGTCGCGCTCCGCTAAATTGCTCTGTTCCTCTGGCTGGCTATTCTGACTAGCGGTATTACTAGCCCGCCGCGCTTTTCGATTAGCTTCTTCCGGTTGGCTAGCTACCTCCTCAAGCATGCGCACAACGGAGGCGGCTAACGATTCAATGGTGCGAATGCTACCTCTGCCTTCGCAACGGGGGCAAGTTATCAGATAGGGAGTATCTAAATCCCCACGAATGCGCTGTCGTGACATCTCGAGTAGCCCAAAACGGGTAATTGGCCCGACTTTGACTCGGGCGCGATCACAACTTAGTGCTTCTTTTAGTTTGCCGCTTACTGCCCGCTGGTTTTTAGCTTGTGTCATATCGATAAAATCGATCACCACCAGTCCGCCAATATCCCTAATCCGCAGCTGCCGCGCGATCTCTTCGGCTGCTTCGAGATTGGTATTAAGTGCAGTTTCTTCAATATCTGTACCACCTGTAGCATGAGCCGAATTAACATCGATGCTAATGAGTGCCTCGGTGGGATCGATAGAGATCGAGCCGCCAGAAGGTAATTTAACCACTCGCTGATAGATGTTATCAATCTGTTTTTCCAGACGATAATGACTAAACAGGGCGGTTTTATTACGCCATAGATGAAGTTTAGGTAGCAGCTCGGGGCAGACCGTTTCAATATAATTTCCCACCCGTTGATAGAGTGGCTCGGTATCCACTATGATCTCATCTAGGCCATAACGTAAATAATCCCGAATTGCGCGGATCGCCATGTCATCCTCTCGATGCACCAGCAGCGGTCCGTGGGTGCGTTCAATCACCTGTTCGATAGCGTGCCAGCGCTTCAGCAAAATTTCCAGGTCCCAAGCTAAATCCTCCTGACTTTTACCTACCCCCGCGGTCCGAATAATGACCCCCATACCGGCTGGTACGGCTAGCTGGCGTAGCTTTTCTTTTAAGTCATCCCGATCTTCTCCCTCAATCTGGCGCGAAATACCGCCTACCTTAGGATTATTAGGCATTAAAACTAGATAGGAACCAGCCAGACTAATAAAAGTAGTCAGCGCAGCGCCCTTATTGCCCCGCTCTTCTTTTTCCACCTGGACTAGTAGCTCCTGGCCTACATACACCGCGTCTTTAACGTTAAAACGGGTGCTGTTAGCGGTAGTTTCTGCTTGATCAGAAGTTTCTGTATTCTCAGCGCTAACGTAACCGTTATCATTATTATTATCGGCAACATTATCCTGTTCCGCAAAACAGCTACTGGCGACCTCCTTAAAGGGCAAAAACCCATGGCGTTCCGCCCCATAATCCACAAACACCGCCGCTAAACTGGTTTCTACTCTGGTGACTATCCCTTTATAAATATTAGCTTTGCGTTGGACGCTATGAACATTTTCAATATCAAAATCATATAATCGCCCGTCGTGGGTTAAAGCCGCACGCGTTTCCCGCGAATTACGAGCGCTAATTAACATCTTATTCATTATTATACTAGTGCCTATTTTTACTTCTTTTGTTCGCATTCATGTTAAGC
>CAVFMC010000055.1:5400-6842 GCA_963623565.1 Bacteroidaceae bacterium
GCCCTGCCGTGTTTCTTCGATAAGCTACCGCAAGCCATATTAAATCTATTTTTTCTTTTAATTATTTTTATTTTTATTAATTGTTCGGCTATTTATTTATTATATAGTTTATTTATCAAATAAATTAGCCTGAGCTAGCAGCTAATTTGTATCGCTAGGATATTTCATCATTATTCTATGCATCATCTATGCACTTCACTATATATACCGAATATACCGAACGAGAATACCATACTATCAGTGGCGTAAAAAAGCAACTTAGAGTTTGCGTGGTCGCTGAATGAAGACTTGCTATAGCTGGGCTAAGAATGTATTCCTGAATTTAAGGATGTATTCCTGAATTTTGCAATTTAAAAAAGAAAAACAGCTCACCAGCTTGATATTATGGAGAAGTATAGCTATATTTAATCTTGACGGAGATGACTAATTGGTTTTATTTCTCAGCAAGTCTAATGAACAACGAGTTAGCAAGTATAGCGGAGATAAATTATGCAGGACACTCAAAATTCAAGCCAAGCACGGGATCAAATGCGGAAGTTGCATAAGCGGCTCATAGCTGTTTTGGAAGAAGTGTATGAGCGAACAGGGTTTGATGTGGGTACGAGAGAGTTGCGAGAGTCGCTGAATAAAAAATTAACCGTTTTCAATGAATTCATCAACAAGAACGATTCATTGATGAAGCAGTGTAAGGACATCGTGGATTTTGTTCTCGCCGCTATAAAACAAAAAGAAAGTTATTGTAGAAATGACAGACCGAGCTATCGCGAGTTTTATGGTATGCTATATTGCGTACTAAACCAGTTATTAGATATCATTAATGATCTACACGTAGGTCGTATAGACCAGAATCAAGCGACGGAGGATATTAATAACTTGGTGTTCGATGTAGAGAATAATTTTATTATTACAAGCAAATTTTTCTATAAAGCTAAAATTATTCAGGCGGCTACAGAATACGCCGATGATTCAGTATGGCGCAAATCATGCTATGAGAGGTTGTTTGAAATAGCGGTGCACGGATGTAAATTCGATATGGACGAAGATGAAAATGAGCCCTTAACCACAGCGCTGTCCGAACTACTGGAGCAAGAAACTAGGGCGGCAGCAGCATCTGGAGCTGGAGCAGAAGCTGAATCCGAAACCGCGCATCAGCAAGTCACAGCGTTACCAATCTTTTATTGTTCCTGTGAGTTGTTAGCTAACCTGGCAACAAGCTTCCACGCAGACCGATGTAGTGTATATACACAAATTGGGTCACAATATCTGCGATGTATTAATAGTGTTATAAAAGCCTATACCAGTTGTGATTTTGTCAAATTAACCACCGGCACCGGTTTCGCTACGCGAGATGGGTATAAGGCAGATCTGCTGACCTGGTTCTACCAGCTGGTTGATTCGCTACCTAAGACTAATCTTGGTTATTATAGTAAAGAATTTTATAC
>CAVFMC010000056.1:0-6601 GCA_963623565.1 Bacteroidaceae bacterium
GACATAGATATTATAACAGAAACAGGTTAAGGCAACATAATGCCTTCACGTCATCGACTCACCTTGACTATTTACGCTAAATATGCCTAAATGATTTTTTTCATATGTAATTATAATAATATATACTATATTAGTATTAAAGCAGTAATAAAAACAAGCAACGCTAAGTGTGAACGCAACTAGAAATGCAGATAAGGCAATGCAGCATTGCACTATTGTAAGAAGATAAAATTATGAAACCACAGAAGAAAAGAATGGCTCGCACTGCAGCTAACGGCAGCTTAGACGTTTATACCATTACTCAAATGGTTAAGAAACTGGTAGAATGCGGCGCCTGGAGTGTAGAAGCTTTATCGCAGGAATTACACTGCGATCCAGCCTTATTACGTCGCTGCCTTGATCAAAAACAACGGGTGTCGGTTAAAGCGATTAGGCAGATGGAAGACTTACAACTAGCACGTATCTACTGCGCAACTAGATTCCCAGTCTATTAAGATTAAGCGCCGTGGTTATGCATCCCCTAGCTTTTACTAAATATAGCAGTTTTGGTAATGATTTTCTGATTTTAACCCAGAACAATCATGGAGATGCAGAGACAAAATCTAGCCTAGCATTATCTAGCCAACAGCTAGCTGAGCTAGCACGGCGCTATTGCGATCGACATTGGGGAGTAGGTGCGGACGGGCTACTAAGCTGGAGCCGACGGCAAACCGAGGATGCTACTGGCGACGATCCAGCGTGGCAACTGCGAATTTTTAACGCTGACGGCAGTGAAGCAGCCATGTGTGGTAACGGGTTACGTGCCTGGGCCAGCTGGTGGTATATGCAATGCTGTAAACAACGACCGCTAACGCCGGTTCACTGCAGGGTAACCTTGGCGGCGGGGTCATTTGAGCTAATCTGCACAGCTGATCCATCAGGTTCGTTAATGATCGATATTGGTTGGCCCTGTTGTCCGGTGTATCATGGCGCTTATGCTTATTATGATAATCGATACTCTGTACTTAAATATACCGTGGAAGATTGGGATAGCGGCGTGCCTCATGCTTTGATCTGGGCCGAACAGTTGCCCGAGGATTGGGTGGCTATCTCGCGGCAACTGGCTGCTTCCCATCATTATGGCCCGACCAGTGCTAACCGGATCGCCTATACTAATGTCGATTGGTTAATTCCGCTAACAAATTCTGATTATACTAATTATAATGATAATGATCATGATTATCCCGCCATCAATACTATCACACCTAATAACCACATTCTGATTTATACTTGGGAACATGGCGTAGGAGTCACTACCGCTTGTGGCACTGGGTCGATGGCGGCCGCTGCTAGTTGGCTGGCTAAACAACACCGGCTGCACCAGCTGGATAATAATTTATATACAGAATATGCGGATTTAAACCAGCGCCCAGTAATTATTCATTACCCAAGCGCCAATTCAACTAGCTTAAATCTCTCCGCTAGCAATTTTCAATCCTCGCCCACTATGAATTCGCAAAATTTGCAGAATTTACAAAATTCACCACAAGTTACTATACGCCAACAAACTGGTCAACTATGGCTCGGTGGCCAAGCGGCCTTGCCAATTTGTCAAGGTGTGCTATTATGATGAAGCTCAGGTTATAAAAATTAATGTCATGTAAGATATTGCTATTTTATTAGGCGCTAGATTAATACTGATCATCATACTATGATAGAATCATCATTGTTGGCCTGGTTTAGCCAGCTGCTAAGCTTAGACGCCACTACCGGTCAGGAATCAACCAGTCTAGAGTTTATTGAACAGAGTAGTTGGCTCACTAAACAGCTACAGCTGACTTGGCAACGGCAACTGATTAGTTCCGAACGGTTTAATCTTTACGGCTATCCACCCTCGTCAAATAGCGATCAGCCTGGCCAAGCGCCGCGGGTCCTGCTGTGTACCCATATCGATACCGTACCCCCCTTTTTACCGCCCAAACTGGACCAGCAAACGGGGATAATGCGGGGTCGAGGCAGTTGTGACGCCAAAGGGCAACTATTTACCATGCTGCTAGTAGCCCAGCAACTGATCGCTTTAAACATTACCGATTTTGGGCTACTGATTGTAGTGGGAGAAGAACAAGATTCCTGTGGCGCCAAACTGGCTAATCAACAGACCCCGCCGGCGGAGTATCTGATCGTTTTAGAACCGACCCAAAACCAGCTGATCGCTGCGGCAAAAGGTGGTTTGCAGTATCAACTCACCCTACACGGCCAAGCGGCGCACTCTGGTTATCCGGACGCCGGTCGCGACGCCATTCAGCTCTGGGCTCAGCTTAATCAATGCTTGCTACAGCAGCTGTGGCCCTACGATCACCAACTAGGCAACACTACTTTTAATTGGGGGCAATTACAAAGCCAGAATATGGCCAATGTAATTTCTGATCAACTCACCGTTCAGCTTAACTGGCGCACTACCGCTACTAGCCACGAGCCACTCGACGCTTGGTTGCAGTACACTATAGCTCAGTTACAAGCTAAGCAAGCGCTGATGCCCCAGACTATCGAATTGCAGCTACTTACTACACGAGCGCCATTCTATTTTAAAACCTTACCCGGGTTTAAATCGGCGGTGGTGGCGTTTGGTTGCGATGCCCCCTATTTAACTCGACTGGGGCAGCCACTACTCTATGGTCCAGGTGATATTCTGATAGCACATAGCGATCATGAAGCGATTGGTCTAGCGGAGATTGAAACTGCAGTCACCGAGCTAGTGCAGATAGTGCAGCAGCTAATGAAGTCCAATTCCTAACATTCAACATATTTAACAATCGTAATCTGAATTATGTATGATTAAAGTACTTAAATTTGGCGGTAGTTCGGTGGCGGACGCGGTTGCTATGCAGCGGGTGATCGCACATATCCGTAGCATGCGCCGTGCGTCCAACCTGCCACACACCGCATCCACCCCCAGTGATCCGCCAAATCAACTAGTGATTGTGGTATCAGCCCTAGCGCAGGTAACCAATCAACTCACCGCGTTAGTATGGGAGCGTCGAAACAGCGGCGTGATCAATTATCTGCAACTCCAAGCGATGCAGAGGCGGCATCAAACGATAGTGCGAGAATTATTAATCGCCCTAGCTCAAAACCACTCACTGGCCGCGCCAGCTAGTTCCTACTCGCAAACCTGCTCGCAGATCGCCAAGCAGCTAGAACATTGGCTCGAGCAGATTTTTACGGAGTTAACCCAGTGTCTAACTGATCTAGCGCCAACCGCCAGTACACCCATCGCCCAGAATCAGTTAGCGGCAAGCCAGAGCCAACAAGACCCTACCGCACTATTTGCGCAACAGATGGCGCGGATTTTAGCCCACGGCGAACTGCTCTCCTCGACCATTTTGCATCTAGCGCTGCGTGTTGCTGGCCTACCTAACACTTGGCTGGATAGTTCCGATTTAATTATTACTAATCAGTGTTGGTTGCAGGCCACCCCTGATTTGGCGGCCACCCAGCAACAGGTCACCCGCCTGTTACAACCAGCCCTGCAGCGGGATGGTCTAGTAGTGGTGCCTGGATTTATGGCGGGCACGGCCGCGGGACAGATTACTCTGCTGGGGCGTGAAGGCTCGGACTATAGTGCCGCACTGCTGGCAGAAGCGCTGCACGCCGACCAAATTCAGATCTGGAGTGATGTGGATGGAATTTTTGCGGTGGATCCGCGTTATTGCTCGGCGACCACTACTCCCCTACCATATTTAAGTTATGATCAAGCGGGGGAGCTAGCCACCTGGGGCGGTAAAATTCTCTACCCCTCCACCGTAGCACCCGCTAAAAGAGCGAATATTCCTATCGCTATGCTAAATAGCTTTCAGCCGGCTGTCGCTACCAGCACCGCCGCTAGCGTGGGTACCTACATTACTAACCGTGCTAATCCAGATTTATGGGCGGTCTGCGGTTTAGTGCATCCGCTAATACTGATCAATAACGGTACGCTAACTAAATCGGCACTACGCACTATAATCACTGTCCTCAATGATCATAACATCGAATTTCGAGGTATGTTTCCCCTGCAAGGTCGTTGGCTACTGATCGCCAAAGACCATCATCGTCCCCAAGGCGATGGCCAATACGCAGATTACGCTTGGCTATCGCAAGAGCTCCGGCTAGAACTAAATCTGGCGCTGCAGCTAGTGGCGGTTATTGCGGCCCCAACTAAATTAGCGGCCGCCGAGCAGGCTTTATCAGCGCTCCCAGACACCTATCTACTGCCTACCATCGGGCTGGGCCTACAACATAGCCGTGTGGCCTTGATGACCAATCCTACCGCAGATTTAACTCAGATTTTAAATCACTTATATCAGGTGGGTGAGAACATCATTAACTAATAACCTAAATAAAATAGATAGATATAATTGGCGATTAATAGCTATGAACAAGATTAAAGTTGCAGTTCTGGGCGCTACCGGCGCGGTCGGCCAGCGTTTTGTCAGTATGTTAATGCAACACCCCTGGTTTCAGATCCATGAACTGGTAGCTTCAGAGCGATCGGCGGGGCGCACTTATGGTGAGGCGGTGCACTGGTTGGGCGCTGAGCCATTACCAGAGCAGATCAGTCGCATCATGATCAAAAATAGCCAACAGCCGCTGGCATCGCGTTATCTCTTTTCAGGACTGGATGCCGCGGTGGCCGGCCCCCTAGAGCAAATTTATGCAACAGCGGGGCATATAGTGATTAGTAACGCTAAAAATCATCGCATGCGCCAGGATGTACCGCTAGTGGTGCCGGAAGTCAACGCACATCATCTCGATCCCCTGTTGCAACAGCTACGTCAGGCTCAGCGCACCGGAGCAATTATCACTAATCCAAATTGCGTGGTGGCGATTCTAGTACTAGCGCTGGCGCCGATTTATCGCCGTTTTGGACTGCAAGCGGTGATGATCACTAGTTTACAAGCGATCTCGGGCGCTGGTTACCCGGGGGTAGCAGCCTGGGATATTACCGGTAATGTCCTGCCCTATATCGCTAATGAAGAAGCTAAAGTGGAGGGTGAAGTGGGCAAAATTTTAGGTACGGTCCAAACCGCCACAGCCGATGCCATTGCATTTATACCGGCTGATCTGGCTATTTCAGCTAGCTGCTATCGGGTTCCGGTATTAAACGGTCATTCGCTCAGTGTCTCGATTAAAACCACTCAGCCCGCCACCCAACAGCAACTACTCGCCGCTTGGCGTGAGGAACTACAGCCCTGGACCGCCCTGCCCACCAGTCCGCAGCAGTTGATTAATTATTCCGCACAGCCTGATCGCCCTCAGCCGCTGTTAGACGCTAACGCCGGTGATGGCATGACCATTAGCATTGGACGGCTGCGTCCATGTCCGGTGTTAGATTGGAAATTTGCGCTGCTAGGCCATAATACTATTCGTGGGGCGGCCGGTGGTGCGTTACTCAACGCGGAATATTTAGTCTGGCGCTTGCTAACTAAACAGAAGTAATTATTTCTATTGGCTTCGATGAGCATAAGCAGTTTTTGGCTAGCGACAGTTGTTGTAGCTACGGCAACCTTGGCTACCGGCTGTTCCACATTTACTTTACTTAGCGTACCCGCCAATTATGTGGTGCAAAAAAATAGTTCGCCGACCCCGCATGAAACGCGGCCACCCATCGTTAGCGCTAGCCAAGAGCTTGCTAATCGGCGAATGATCTATATCGTCCAACCGGGCGATACGGTTTATTCTATCGCCTGGGCTTTTGAACTGAATGATCAAAAAATTATTGCGCTCAATCATCTGGAACCACCTTACCAGTTAACTAGTGGTGAGGAGTTGTTGCTGCAGGACACGGTAGATAAAAGTAAAACAGAAAAAGTGGTGACCATCCAACCAATACATCAGACAGCACCGGATAATAATGCTAATAAACTAATTAACGATATTGATGATAATGACCGTGATCATGATCATTATGATGGACCCAAACCGGTTAAAACTGTACAAATACAATTAAAATCAGTCAAACAAAATATAGCCCGACCCAGATCAACAGCCGCTAGCAGAGATGATAACCAACCCCGTACTTCGGCTGCTGCCGTCACTTATTGGGCCTGGCCTACTAAAGGGACGGTTATTACCCAGTTTAATCAGTCTGGGTTACAAAAAGGTGTTGAGCTGCGGGGTGAATATGGCCAAGAGATTCGAGCAGCGCAACACGGACGGGTAGTCTATAGCGGGAATAGTCTTAATTATTTTGATAATTTAATTATTATTAAGCATGATCAAGACTTAATGAGTGCCTACGGTTACAATGCACACAATTTAGTCAAAGTGGGTGATCAAGTAGAGCGAGGACAAAAAATCGCCCTTATGGGTCATCACCACAATAAACCTACTCTCTATTTTGAAATCCGACACAAGGGTAAACCAATAAACCCACAGCGGCTACTGCCTAAACTTAGTAGGTAGATTACATTGGCTGGCCGTGTTATTATTTTTTATTATTAGCACGGACGATTTGTAATAAAGATACAATTCATCACGTTTAAGGTACAAACACAGCGTAGCAACTGCTGGTATATAAGATTACATCAATCTAAACCATGTTTACGATTCTTTTATCCGAAATTACCGGTCTCAATGTATA
>CAVFMC010000057.1:0-774 GCA_963623565.1 Bacteroidaceae bacterium
AAAAACAAAAAACAAGTGTAAAATTCGTTTCTGTTGGTTGTGGACGCAGATTAGAATCAGGCGCTATCTGCTGCAGCGGGTTCAGTTAGGCAATTGTTGAATAGCCAAATTAGCCAGCTGGTCGGCCCGTTCATTTTCGGCATGACCGGCGTGCCCCTTGACCCAACGCCAATGCAACTGATGAGGCTGAGCAGCTGCCAGTAGCTGTTGCCAGAGATCGCTATTTTTGACTGGCTGTGCCTGGCTATTACGCCAATTGTTCGCCAACCATTTGTTTATCCATTGTTCAATTCCTTGCTGCACATAGCGAGAATCGGTAGTTACGGTCACTATGCAGGGGCGTTTTAAGCGCGAGAGACTTTCGATCACCGCCCGCAGTTCCATACGATTATTGGTAGTATAAGCTTCAGCGCCGTAAATCTCGAGTTGATGACCATGGGCATCCCGCAGTAACGCTCCCCAACCACCCACTCCCGGATTACCTTTGCAGGCGCCATCAGTAAAAATTTCTACTTGAGGTAGATCCATAGTTACTAGCTGCTGCTGCTTCTTAATAGCTTATTCCCGCAGTGCCACTTCTAATTGCAACACGCTATCGGTATGATTATCGCGATATTTAATAATTACTGGACAACTCACCTGAATCTGATGCGCAATGCCCTGGGGCGTCTGTAACGGGCGACTGCCCGGCACCACTACCGCCCCGGCAGGGACTACTAGTGGTTTACCATCCGCGGCTTCAATAAAACGGCCATAGACCTGATCAAAAATTTT
>CAVFMC010000057.1:784-6389 GCA_963623565.1 Bacteroidaceae bacterium
TTCAATACTTCCCCCCTAGCTAGCACCGCGCCGCGCTCTACTAGCACCCCCTCGTAGAGCCCGCAACTCCCGCCGATAAAGGCATCATCCTCCACAATCACCGGTAGACTTCCCACCGGCTCTAATACTCCCCCAATTTGTACCCCGGCTGCCAGATGTACCGACCGCCCGATCTGCGCTCCCGAGCCCACCAACACGTGCGAATCTACCATTACTCCGGGCGCTAGGTAAGCGCCGATGTTGATATAGGAGGGTGGCATCATTACTATTCCCGGCGCCAAATAAACCCCGCAACGCACGCTACTGCCCCCCGGCACCAGCCGCACCTGATCCTGCAAAGTCAGCTGGCGCAGCGGGAGCGTAATTTTATCAAAGCAGATAGCGCCGCAACAGCCGGGCGTAGCGGCCAAGGACCCATAGCGAAAGCCCCACAGGATAGCACCTTTGACCCAACTATTCACCTGCCACCGTCCCACCGGACCCGACTTGTTCGCTGCTTCTGGCGTCGGTTGCGCCACCCGTACCAGCCCCTGTTCTAAGGCGGCGCAGAGCTGCTTAAAGAGCAGTAATTTGTCTTGCACGCTAACCTGTTGATTAGCCGATGTACCCTCTGCTAACTGCCGCTGTTCAGCAAGCAAGAGAGTTTCGATGTCAGCTCTTAATTGTGCTGGGTTTATATTCATATCCGTACACTACGTAAACAACGCTTATTTTTGTTATATTTCAATTTTGATCTCAGTTTACATTATGACGTATTTTGTTTATAGTTTTCAATATGAATGGTAGAAGAAATTAACGGTAGAGGAAATTATTATTTAGTAGGTTTACAACAAACCTCATATTTGATTTTACAATTGGACTACTGCATAAATCGATAAATCGTTTGATTAACACACAAAATGAATAATAGTAAAATCACCTGTAGTGGATTTATTAGCGTCGTGCTGGCTGGTGACGAAGAGATCCTAACCGCGTTATGGCCATCATTCATCACCAAGCCGGAACTGCTGCGCGCCGCTCTATTACGGCAAAATAGTAACGGACAAAACTGTTTAATGGGAGCTGTGAAGCGCGGCCACTGGACCATCGTACACTGGATTCTACGCCAGTTAGTTGATACTGGACTAGTACCACTCTTTTACGCGGCTGTGACTCAACAGGATAATCAGGATGAAAGTGTGGCCGTGCACGTGGCACGCGCCGCCAAGGCTCACCAGCGGCAATCCTCGCTACGTTACTCGCTGGCCACTCAGAATGAGCCACTCTTTGATCTACTAAAACTGCTTGTGCAAACTTTGTCCACCGACTCGTCCTGCTTTCAGATGCGTATGACGCAGCAGACGCGACAGGATTTGCGTCAGTTCAATCAATTGGCTTATAAAGAAGAGTATGGAATGCTAACCGAGGCTATGAAACGACTGCCCGAACATAATGCCGAACTGTTTCTAGCAGCGGTGACGCTCTCCGATCAGCCGCTACTGCAGCAGTTTGTTGCTGCTGCGGTCCAAGAGAACGCTGCGGCAGTGCATGCGCTTTTAGCCCAGATCTTGGCAAATGACGGAGTAGCGGTGCTAACTGAGATACTAACTTGGCATCAGAATCGACCGGGTTATAACTGGCTATTCTGGGCATTAGAAACCGGTCGGTTATCGATTATAGCCGGTATTTTAGATTTATGTTTAACCTGGATAAACCAAGCTGACCAGGCGGACGATGAGCAGCAGCGACAACTTCTTTATGATATGCTCAAAACCATAGTGCTGCATCAGGATAATTGCTATTGGTGCTGCTTAACCTACGCGGTGTACACCGGTTACCCTGCGGCCATCATGCTGATAATGGATAAATTGATGTCTACTCCAGAGCTCTTAGCAGATCTGCTGCTGCTACGCAGCAACGGGTGCAACTGTTTAGAATTATCCATCAACACCATGTACAATACAACCTATAGTTTGATTATCCGGAAACTGCTCGACCAACCGGTGGTACCAGACGTTATCGTCTCGTTAGTGATCCATCCAAATCCCTGGGGTCCTAATTATTTAACTCTGCTGCTGGACACCTGTAATTATCGTGCTTTTCATCAACTCCTAACTCGCCTAGCTGAAACTCCGGAGTTATTGCAAATGGTACTTACCTGGCCTAATCCACCAGACAACCGCAACTGTCTGATGCTGGCGACGGTAAATCAAGATCAACGGATGGCGAAGTTAATTATCGGCACCTTATTAAACCAAGTGCGGCAGCCGGAACAGTTACGTCCGATCTTGCAGGCGCTGCTGACCCAGCAGGACAAGCAACGCCGCAACTGTTTAGCCTATCTGCTAGAGAATAAGTGGGATGAACTTTTTAATTTATTGATGACAAAATTATATCAGCTAGCTTTGTCCAATAAGCAGTTACGCCATGTCTTAAGGACGAACTTCCCTATGCTAAATTACGCAACGCTCCCCTCCCAGCTCCAGCTTCACTATACCTATATTCAAGAACAACTGCATACTTTACCGCATAATTACACTCATGAGTTCCAGATGGCAGTCAGTTTGTCCGATAATGAGCCTCTGAAGGATTTAATGCTGCTGCTGCTCGCAGATCCTGATCCGGATGCTACCGCAACTTCGACTACCAATCCAACCGTTGCGACAACACAGTCAATTAGTAATAACCGCCTTACCGCTAATCTAACACAGTTTTTAGCTCAATCCGACGATCTACCTGATCTTTTGACTTGGCAGAATAGCTACGGACTGAACTGTTTACAGTGGGCGCTAGAAGCTCAGCGTCCCCAAGCTGCCCAAGCGATCCTTGCTAGTTTATCCAGCCCACAGCAGGCTGGAGCTCTGGACTATTTATCATTCATCATGCTCAGCCAGAAGAATCTGTGGGGTCGTAATGGACTGATGCAGGCGATTTATAACGCCGATGATGCGACTAGCCGACTCATCTTACGAATTATCACCGAACAGCTGGCAGTGCGTGATAAACAGTATTTTTCCTACTTTTTGGCCCAAAAAGATATCTGGGAGCGTAACAGTTTAATCTATCTAGTTTACTATACTGCGCGCACTAACGATTGTTGTTTTTTAGATCGGGCGTTGATGGATTTAATAGTTTTAATAGCTAATGACGCTAACTGTGATTTGGCTAATGACGCGTCGCAGTGGTTCAGGTCGCAGTGGTCTGATATTATCACCCAGGCGGATCAGCGGGGCTGGAATTTGATCGACCATGCCATTCAAGCCGGGAACTATAATGTCGTGATAAACATTATTGCTAAATTAGCAAAGTATGAACATCTCTTGTGGGCGCTAATCTTGTATAAAGATCCTGCGCAGGAGGGTCGGACGGTTAATCGTTTGGCTGCTATTACTGATGTCAAGGTACGCGCATATCTACAAAAACAATTGCTGGATATCTTAGGAGCAGACTCCAAAGCACTGTGGGTCTATGAAGATAATGATGCCATTGTTAATGATAACAATGATAACAGTGATGACAATCAGAACAGCCAAGAGGATGAAACCAAGCCATTAGGGCCGTGGTTATAGATTTAGTTGGTTTAGTATAGATTTAATTATACGGCTACTGCTAGCGCTGGCTTCTAAACCAAGTCGGTGAGTAGTCAGCCGGTAGAACAGATACTCACCGAAGAACTTTTAATTTTCAACAATTTTCGAGTAATAGATTATAAACTCATTTGATTTTGCGACGCTTTTGCTGGTTGCAATGATATGAGGTCACACAGTTTTGTAATGTCGTCTGAGGTCACGGCAGGGGTCATCGCCGCCCAACCTAATCTTTGTGCCCATCTTACAAGTGTATAATCTGAATAAACTGGAGTACGCGCTATTTTATACAGTTCCGTAATATACATTTTTTCTGCTAAATTTAAATTTGCAAACTTCTTACTCCTATTCACTATATCGTAGTAAGAATCACCGTCCTTTATATTCCGACAACAACTAATGAATTGTTCTCTGTGTTCAACTATTTCTGACAACTTTTTCTGGTCTTTAAGTAGCTTAAAATGCTTTAGCATACTATGTTTATCTGACGTCGCGTTTTGATACAAGCTTAAGCATCCTTCTAAATGCTTTCTAATAGCACGCGACGCAGTATTAGGCGGAACCGCTTGTTTTATTACTTTTGAAAGTTCCTGTCGCGTCTGCTGATCTGAACATATCATAAATAGTTGTTTAGCATTACTTAGTTGCGTGTCACTAAGATCTGCCATGTCTTCGAACTCAATCGAGTCACTTAGAAGCCGCTGATAAGCACATGAACATGCCTTTGGATATTCAATCAGGATTCGTATAACATCCAATATTTGATTGTCATTAAGGTCATCAAGAAAACTACAGCTCATCACGTATTGAATGACGCTGGATGTAAATGACAAAATCTCACAATTATGCGGATGCGCATTTTTGTCTGGGATTTTTGCCTCTAATTGCCCAAAGATGGAGTGTAGTTCATCCTTCTGGTTACGAGTAAGGTGTAAATTATGCACTAAGGCGATACTATCGCCCACCGAACGAGGTGGTTGACCATCGAACCGCAAATTCTTTAGGTTGGCGCAGTCATAATCGCTGATTATAGGCTTTATATTAACACCTTGGGGCTCAAGCGCAATCAGCACCTCCTTAGACGGAACGTCTAGGCAAAAAACTTTTGTTCCCTTTAGGATATTCCGTATGGTTTGTTTACACTGGCCTTTTTCAATCTCATCAGAAATTAAAATTTCACAATGGTATCTTTTTAAAAACTCCTCACCTAAAATACTCTGCATGGAAGTCTGCTGTTCTTTATCAGCAACTATGATAATTGTTTCTCCGTCCGCTTTAAGTCGCTGTTCTTTTATTATAGCAGCTTTATT
Source organism: Bacteroidaceae bacterium (assembly GCA_963623565.1). Lineage (GTDB taxonomy): Bacteria > Pseudomonadota > Gammaproteobacteria > UBA9339 > UBA9339 > CAVFMC01. The sequence goes on from CAVFMC010000057.1 coordinate 5,661, forward strand.
CTCAAGATATGAGTTTGAGATAGCATTATCCAGTTGTGTCTGCACTTTCGACGGCAAAACTTCAGTTTCAGGACTATTTACTGTGGACAGTATATCTCGGTGTGATTCTCGCTGATCGTTGCTTAAAGTAACAACCGTTGTTGTTAAAATACTGCTATGACTAACTTTTTCCACCAATCCGTCCATATATTGTTGCGCAATTTCGGGACTGGGTGCTTTTAAGATCTTAATTGCACACTGCAGACGCTGTAAATTTCTGCCGAAAAAATTATCATATTGAGCATGGTCTAAGAATGCACGTGCTCTGCCCAAAAGAGGTGATTCAACTAATGAGTACAGTGCACGCTGGTTGGAGTTTTGCGAGATATTTTCTGAATTAGCTAATCCTGATAATGTCTCCCAATCTGGTAGGACTTCGATAGACTCGGTCAGTATGTCCAGCAACGCCAATAAGTTATCGCAGTTATTATCATCTATATAGTTTGCGAATGCTTTACTTAGTTTAAAGAATTTCGGATCCGCTTCGCCCTCTTTGTCCTTCATTTGGTCATAATAGGAGCGAAAAGCAGCACCGGCGTCCATTAACATATTTTTCATAGATGCATACAAGCCGATATTATCGGTATCGCCCACTATATCCTTTGCTATTTGATGTATAAGTTTTTTTTCGGCCATAGCGGCATCGTTATCAACCGAAATCTGTGCGAATGTCCGATTACATTGTCCTAG
>CAVFMC010000058.1:0-6367 GCA_963623565.1 Bacteroidaceae bacterium
GTGGTATGTAAACTAGTAGTATGTAAACTAAGATAACAATAAAATAAATGAAATAACAAAACAGTCCTTAGCTAATAAAACTTAATGGCTAGGCAAATGCAACGGTCTAATACCAAAAGAACGGTTCTAATAGTAACTCAAACTTTCGAGTGAGCAACCACAGGCCAGGAGGGACTCGAACCCCCAACCAACGGTTTTGGAGACCGCCGCTCTACCAATTGAACTACTGACCTAAACTCCTCTGCAACTTAAACTGGCTGGCTAGAAATTAGCTATAAATTGAACTTAGGTACTTAGTTATACCCGCAAGAACAGTAAAAATATAAACTAAAATCTTGCTCGCCAGCCTATTCTGACAAATTCACACGATTACATTAATATCAAATGCTTAAAACAATATCTCTTTTATTGTCTTGGCATCTTATTCAATAATTTTAGCCACTACCCCTGCACCCACCGTGCGTCCTCCTTCGCGGATAGCAAAACGTACACCAGCTTCCATAGCGATCGGCACGATCAGTTCGACAGTCATCTTGGTATTATCTCCCGGCATTACCATTTCAGTTCCTTCTGGTAACTCAATGGCCCCGGTAACATCAGTGGTACGGAAATAAAACTGGGGGCGATAGCCCTTAAAGAACGGAGTGTGTCGACCACCCTCCTCTTTGGAGAGCACATAAACCTCCGCCTCGAATTTGGTATGGGGAGTAATCGTGCCGGGTTTGGCTAACACCTGGCCCCGTTCCACCTCTTCTTTTTTGGTACCACGCAGTAGAATACCTACGTTATCACCAGCTTCCCCTTGATCCAGGGACTTCTTAAACATTTCAACTCCGGTGCAGGTGGTCTTCTGAGTGGGTTTAATACCTAAAATTTCCACTTCATCACCAACCTTAACAGTACCACGCTCAATACGCCCGGTCACCACCGTACCACGACCAGAGATAGAAAAAACATCTTCAACCGGCATTAAGAACGGTTTATCTTTAGGACGATCTGGCACTTCAAAATATTCATCAATAGCATCAGCCAGTTTTACGATGGACTCTTGCGCCTGCGCATCGCCTTCAATCGCTTTAAGCGCGGAACCGACCACAATCGGAGTAGCATCACCAGGAAAATCATACTGGGTCAGCAGATCGCGTATCTCCATCTCTACCAGTTCTAAAAGTTCCGGATCATCAACCATATCCGCTTTATTTAAAAAGACTAGAATCTTAGGCACCCCCACCTGGCGAGCCAGCAAAATATGCTCTCGGGTCTGAGGCATCGGGCCATCAGCGGCACTAACTACTAAAATCGCGCCATCCATCTGAGCCGCTCCAGTGATCATGTTCTTAACGTAGTCAGCGTGTCCTGGGCAGTCAACGTGAGCCACATGATATTTGTTGGTCTGATACTCTACGTGTGAGGTAGCGATGGTAATACCACGGGCGCGTTCTTCCGGCGCATTATCAATCTCTTCGAATTTTTTAACCGTACCCCCAAACTTCTGGGCTAACACGATGGTTAAGGCGGCGGTTAAAGTGGTTTTACCATGGTCTACGTGACCAATGGTACCAATGTTAATATGCGGTTTGTTGCGCTCGAATTTCTCTGCCATAAATAATCAACCTCTAGTCTCTGTATCTCTAGTAATTTACTCACCAACAACTATTTCACGATATAATTCTAATAAATTCTGATATAATCCTGACTACGCATGCTAAATCTAGTTTATTTTTTGTATTGCATATTGCATTATTATCAAATCTAAGTTGCAACTGCAATCTGTCTGCGCAGCATTACTAATTTTAGTACCAATATTTCAATACCAATTAAAATATGGAGCCTACGACCGGAATCGAACCGGTGACCTCTTCCTTACCAAGGAAGTGCTCTACCGACTAAGCTACATAGGCAACCCAGCGGGTGATGGGAATCGAACCCACGCTATCAGCTTGGAAGGCTGAAGTTCTACCATTGAACTACACCCGCAAAAACCCAAAACCCTGGAGGGGGTAGGATTCGAACCTACGAAGGCGGAGCCGGCAGATTTACAGTCTGCTCCCTTTGGCCGCTCGGGAACCCCTCCCAATGGTTCAGATTGTTCAATAAACGAAGCCCTTTGTCAACAGTTTATTGCAAGTTTTTTTCTAGCCAGTGTAGATCATTCATTTACTCGGCTTCATACTACTCATACTACTGGCTACTGGACAGGACGCTAGTCGCGCCGAACCTTGTGGTAATAAAACACTGGTTAAATCCAGCCGTTGCGCCGCTAGATCTAAGAAAGTGTCTGACTGAAACCGCCGCTGATCAGTTAAATATTGGAGATCATAAACCATCCGAGCGACCTCCGGCTGATATCGTTGCGCGATATATGGACTAAAAGTGGCTAAGCGCTGTAGCCTCTGTTAGATTACCAGCCGTATCTTGTAAAAAACGTTTTTATACATATTAATAAGGTTAAGCAGCGAAATAGAACGGTCACTAGCAAGTCGCTCACACTGCAAAACTGACTAATAAACACAAAAAACAAAGGAAACGAAGATAATTTCGGACAAGACACGGAACAACAACATGAGGCAAAAGGCACTATGCGTATTGACAAATTAACCAATAGTTTCAAGGAAGCCCTAGCGCAGGCGCAATCCGAAGCACTGACTAGGGATCATCAATTCATTGAGCCAGAACATCTGCTACTAGCTTTTTTAAAACAAAATGGCACGGTAAAAAATCTACTGCAGCAGTGCCAGGTAGACCCGGCTAAATTACAGCATGAATTAGAAAATAAATTGACGCAGATTGCTAAAGTACAGGCCAGCGGCGCTGATGGTGATCTAACCCTCTCTAACCAATTAATCCGGATACTGAATACCGCCGAAAAGTTAGCTTATCAAAAACATGACCAGTATATCGCCAGCGAGCTATTTTTGCTGGCCCTGCTGCAGAGCGGCACTAGCTTAGGCGAACGGCTTAAAAGCCAATATGGCTTGACCCAAACTCGCCTGGAAACGGTGATTGCGCAACTTAGGGGCGGCGAACCGGTTAATGGTGAGGACGCGGAAGGCAGCCGCCAGGCGCTTAGTAAATATACCATTGATATTACCCAGCAAGCGCGTGCCGGCAAGCTGGACCCGGTGATCGGGCGGGATGATGAAATTCGTCGCACTCTGCAGGTACTGCAACGTCGTACTAAAAATAATCCGGTGCTAATTGGTGAGCCTGGGGTAGGTAAAACCGCGATTATCGAAGGGCTAGCGCAGCGCATCGTCAACGGTGAAGTACCAGATGGCTTACGGAATAAGCAACTGCTTTCGCTGGATCTAGGGGCGCTACTGGCCGGCGCCAAATACCGGGGCGAGTTTGAGGAACGACTTAAGGCGGTACTCAAAGAAATAGCTAAGGCGGAGGGTAAAATTATCCTCTTTATTGATGAATTGCATACTGTAGTGGGTGCCGGCAAGAGCGAAGGGTCACTGGATGCTGGTAATATGCTAAAACCGGCGCTAGCGCGGGGAGAGCTACGCTGTGTGGGCGCGACAACGCTAAATGAATATCGGCAATACGTAGAAAAAGACGCCGCGCTGGAACGCCGTTTTCAAAAAGTGCTAGTAGATGAACCCACAGTCAACGGTACTATCGCTATTCTACGTGGTTTAAAAGCTAAATATGAACTATTTCATGGAGTGGAGATTAGCGACACTGCGCTGGTGGCTGCTGCCACCCTCTCCCAACGTTATATTACCGATCGTCGTTTGCCTGATAAAGCAATCGACCTAGTGGATGAAGCAGCTAGTCGCATTCGTATTGAAATGGATTCTAAGCCGGAAGAGCTAGATCGCCTAGACCGTAAAATCATCCAACTTAAGATCGAAGCGGAGGCGATGCGTAAGGAGTCGGATCCCGAGTCCCAAGCACGACTGCAGGATCTACGTGACCAGTTAGCGACTCTTGAGCAGCAATCAGCTGAACTGACTGATATCTGGCGTAGCGAAAAAGCACGCCTAGGCAGCGCACAGCAGATCAAAGAGCAGCTGGATCGGGCGCAGGCGGAAGAGGAAGAAGCGCGGCGCCAGATGGATTTTACCAAATTATCTGAATTGCAGTATGGCCGCATCCCCGAGTTAACTAAAAAGCTGCGAGAAGCGTTAGCGGACGAAAAAAAACCTTTTACCTTGGTGCGCAATAAAGTGACTGAAGAGGAGATCGCTGACGTGGTAGCTAAATGGACCCATATTCCAGTTAGTAAGATGCTGGAAGGCGAACGTAGCAAACTCTTAAAATTGGAACAGATTTTACATCAGCGGGTGGTGGGACAAGATGAGGCGATTACCGCGGTAGCTAATGCTATTCGCCGTTCGCGTGCTGGACTATCGGATGCTAATCGTCCGATCGGCTCCTTTATGTTCTTAGGCTCTACCGGGGTGGGTAAAACCGAACTCTGCAAGACCTTGGCCGAATTTCTCTTCGATACCGAAAAAGCGCTGGTGCGGATTGATATGTCGGAATTTATGGAAAAGCATTCGGTAGCACGGTTGATTGGTGCGCCTCCAGGCTACGTCGGTTACGAAGAGGGCGGTTATCTAACCGAAGCGGTACGCCGTAAACCCTATTCGGTGGTGCTACTGGACGAGATCGAAAAAGCCCATCCGGATGTCTTTAATATTCTGCTGCAAGTATTGGATGATGGCCGACTCACCGATGGCCATGGACGTACGGTAGATTTTAAAAATTGCGTGATCGTAATGACTTCTAATCTAGGGTCGCAGCTACTACAGGAGCAGCCTTTTGCGGCAGCTAAACAGCAGGTGTTAGAACTAGTCAAAAGCCATTTTCGACCCGAGTTTATTAATCGGATCGACGAAATGATCGTCTTTGCTAATTTAGGTAGCGCCGAGATCCGCCATATTACTCAGCTGCAACTTACTGCGCTTCAGCAACGTTTGACAGAGCATAAATTTGAGCTAAAATGGGATGATGCTGTGATCGATCGATTGGCGCAACTGGGTTTTGACCCCCTCTACGGTGCTCGACCATTAAAGCGGGCGATTCAGCAATACTTAGAAAATCCGCTAGCCGAGCAACTGCTGCGGGGAGGGGTACTACCGGGAAGCACGATTACGCTGACGGTAGACGCTGATCAGCAGCTACGTTTTGGGTGCCAATAAAATACGCAGCATTATACAGCATTATAAAATATAAAGGAAACACGGATAACAAAAGAAAATTGAGGGTAATGGTTATGGATTTACAAAGTATTACCGAACGTTTTAATTTACAAAAACTGGTTAATGAATTTAAATCGGCGGTATCTGAACAGGCGGCCGTACCCCTAGACGCCAATAATCCCCTTGGACAGGGCATGCTGGATCTACTGGAATTAGTTAAAAAGATGGTGAAGCTGCAGGATGAACAGCGTAAATTGATGGATAAAACTATTGAGTTACTGGCTACGCTCGCGCAAAAAGCTGCCACGCTTGCGTCCTGTTCAACTAGCGATAATAACCAAGCATCGTCAACCCAGTCTACCGCTAATGCTAATGATAATGGCACTACTGATACTGCCGCTTCCGCTACTGCGAGCGACACTCCATCGGTAACGGAACAGAACGAGAGCAACGATAAACAGTAGAAAAGTTAACTGATTCCGCGTGAAGCGTAGTATGAAGCATGATCCCGGATAGCAATGACCCGATGCAAGTAAAGTACCTAACAGTCAAGGCTGCCCGCAATCTGCTACTGCAAGGCCTACAGTATCTATTGATCATTACTATTTTCTTGGCTGCGCTGCTGCTGTCGCTATTTCAAAGCTGCATTATCGCTACTCATTATTATGGACCGCAATTGGCCCAATGGGTGAACAGCTACCTTAAGCAGCAGCAACAGCAAGCCATCTGGCCAGTGCAGCTGACTATTAGCAGCATCCGCTGTACTTGGTATCATCTGCATCCGATGATCTTTTTGAACCAAATTCAGCTACGTCCGACTACCCAGTTTGATAGTATCCAGAGCATCCAGAGTGTGCAGAATACGCAGAGCATGCAGAACGATCATGCATTGTCGGCATTACCACGGTTACTGGCCGCCTGTCAGCTGCAACCGGGCAGCTCGATCGGTATCTCGCTGCTGGATCTCCTTAAAATATACCAAACGAGTGGCTTGCCCCAGCAACTTTGGGGGCCGTTAGTCCTGCAGCGGCTGCATCTGACGATCGATCAAGATTATGTAGCGGAACTTGCTAGCCGTCTAGGTTTACGGCTGGATCGATCTAGCGTTACCCAAACTGATTCGCCATCCGCAACCCCGCCGTCGCCGTCGCTTGACGCCACTAACAACCAAACCGGGTTACTGCAACATAAAAATTTATATAATTTACATAATT
>CAVFMC010000059.1:0-2970 GCA_963623565.1 Bacteroidaceae bacterium
GTCTCAATGCAGTGAGGGGAACGCCCCGCCCGCTCTCACACCCAAACCCACGCCACCATTTGATCCGTACGCGTGATTCACTTATTGACCGCTTTTATTTTCCCTGTTGGTATCAACCACCTATCGATACTATGATCAAGGCGCTGAAATTTGGTCATCATGTGGATTATGCAGTTCTACTAGGCCGGCTGTTAGTTAGTTATCTTTGCCAGCAGTTCGCGTCTGCTACTATTGGCAAATCAATTGCTACAACGTTAACAACACCAGTACCAGCATCGCTAACCTGGCCGCAGGTGATTATACCGGTGCCGCTACATCCGCAACGGCTGTACTTACGAGGCTATAATCAAGCGTTAGAAATCGCTCGGGTGGTAGCGCAACTGCTACAAATACCGCTGAACAGCCACTGTTTACGCCGGGTAATCAATACCAAGCCGCAAACTATTGCCGCGTCAACATCGCGGTACCAAAATATTACGCCGCAAGCGTTTGCCGTGGTACCGCCTGTAGTATCGCCGGATAGGCAACCGCATAGTACGGATGGTTTTTATTCGTCAGTGGCCTTAATTGATGATGTAGTCACCAGCGGAGCCACGGTGCAAGCATGTGCAGCGCAATTACGCCGAGCTGGGGTGCAGCAGCTCCAGGTCTGGTGCGTGGCTAAAGCTAATCCTCAGCAGAATACTCCAGCCGAGCAGGACCGCGTAGGCAGCAGAGGATGGACGGATTCAGCTAATTAGATTGCGGATGGCGGTCAGTAGTGAATAAATTATGGACATAACGATCCGCCTCCTGGCACCACTGCTGCAGCATAATAGCACGCACACTCACGTCAGGCTGGTGCACACGAAGATAATCCACCGACCGGGTAGTAGCTAACCAACCACTTAGCAGCGCGGTTTCAAAATCTCGCTCCCTGGGTACGGCAGCGGTAAATTTGGTTAGCAAGGATTTACGCGAATGGCCGACCAAAAGTGGTAGCTGCCAAGCTGCTTTTAAGCGGGGTAACTGCTGCAGAATTTGCCAATTCTGTTCTACCGTTTTACCAAAACCGATGCCTACATCTAAGACCAAACGATCTAGGCTAATCTGCAGGCGTTGAGCCCGTTGCTTCATCTGTTGTCCCCAAATAATCAGTTCCTCTACAATAGAACGTTGCGAGTAGCTAAACTGTCGCTGCTGGCTAGGTAAGCCTAAATTATGCATCAGAATAAACTTTGCTCTGGGTTTAGCACGCGCTAAATGGACCCATAGCTCATCTTCAATATCTAAAACGCAATTATAAAAATCGATCGGGTAATCTAGCAGTTTTAACAAGGTCTCGGGATGAAAACTATCGATACTGAGCGCCGGTTTAAACAAGAGGGGCAATGGAGGCTGGGCTGGATTATTGGGCCCGCTCCGCTCGTGGTTATCGTTAGCAGAATTCCATTGAGGCTGCAGCTCACACCAAAGCTGCAAAAAAGGTTGAAGCCGCTGCCATTCGGTGCGGGCGTCGATGGGCGTAGCATGCGGATTAGTAGCTTCAGCGCCGACATCGATAATGGTAGCACCACCTTGACAAAGCGCTTGAATACACGAAATTACGCGTTGGCGATCTAGGTGACTGTGTTGATCGGCTGCATTGGACACGCCGGGCGCGCCGGACACGCTAGACGCGACGCTGGACACGCTATCGGGACAATCGAATTGCCCTCCATCCGAAAAAGAGTCCGGAGTTAGATTGATAATCCCCATAATGGCGGGCGGCTCCGCTCGCAGCAGGGTGCGCTGGACGTCCAATGGGGCAGTGCCGTGCCAGCGATCAGCACCAAACAGTTGGGCAGCTAAATCAGCTAGACTGTAGTGCTGGCGCGGTGTTGCAGCATTCGCTGACTCTACGGGCAGCGTGTGTTTAAAAAGCGGCATCGAAACCGTCAGCGGATACTGCCAAGCCGGCGCCAGGTCCGCTGCGGGCCATAAAGCAAAAGCTCGTTCTAGCAGGCGTGGATGTGGAATGATTAATTGTCGAGCGTGCGGGGACTGCTGGGGGTGTGCATAATCAATACCTAGATTTTTATTAACAGTTTTTTTATCATTTTCATCCGGCAGCTGATAGCCGATAACTAAATTTTGCCAAAGTAGAATATCAATATCCAGCGTCCGCGGTGCCCAACGCTGGTGCGCTAATGGACGACCAGCAGTAGTTTCTAAGCGCTGCAAGTGAGTTAATAATTGGTCCGGGTTTAAGGTAGTAGTGATTAAAACAGCAAGATTTAAAAAATCAGATTGCCAGCTGACAAGGGAATTTGGTAGTAGCTGGGCTTGCGAGCGATAGATAGGAGAGACTTTTAATATGGTAATTCGATCGAGCATGGCTAAAGCTCGTACAGCCTCTGTTAAATGGGCTAACCGATCACCCAGATTACTGCCCAAGCCTAAAATGACCTGCTGAGTACCGCTAGTTTGTGGCATTTTCATTTTCTCCATCCATCGAAAGTCGCCTGATACTAGTCATGAATCAACCAACTCTAGTAGCAGTATACTGGCATGCTAAGCTGATTACGATTTAGTCTTATCAGCTGGTTCGCTGGTCTCTACCGATTAACTTCATCCCGCGGTAATTCTAAACGGTCGATGATTTGCGCCCATTTGGAATCCTTATACCGGATGTGCACACCATGTTGCTTATCCGGATATAAACCTGAATAGAGCATCTGTTCGAAAGAAATCGGCCAATGATCCATTAGACAAGCTAGATTAGCCGTGGTGGTATCCGGCAGTGGCAGTTCATTACTAGTATAAGCTGTAGCACTGCCAGAACTATCGGATTTGTCCATCTTGGATGACGCGTAATGAATCCTGTTTAATTTCACTATCCAGCATTTATCCGGTTGACAACGTAATGCAACCTGTTCAGCAGGGTCTAACAGGCTGCATTGTTCAAAAGCTAACTTTTGAGTAGTTAACGTAGTTTCATCTATATCAGTT
>CAVFMC010000059.1:2980-6345 GCA_963623565.1 Bacteroidaceae bacterium
GCCGGTAGGCTGAACGTCAGATCGCTGCCGAGAATAAGTTGCATCCTGCCGATGGTGTATCTGTAGCTGCCAATCGCGTACCATAGTTGCCGGTAACGATTCGTGCTGCCAACTAGCGGCGATCTGCTTGGCCACGGAGGCTAATTGCGCCTGTGCGTGACGCCGAGCTAATCGTCGTAGAATGGTAGGTTTAGCCTGAGCTAAACTAGCGGTCTGGCGGACTTGCCATTCTACCGGCCATAAAATGACCGCACCGCCCTCTACCACCTCTAATTTAGCAACCAAAGAAATATCATGCTGCCAAGTGAGGGGGGAGTAAAAGAGCCAACCTACGTTCTGTAGATTGCCGTAACTCGCGTTAGCAGCACTGTTACTTTGAATACCATGACCGCGGGCCAAAATATGTTTGAAAAAGAGCGTGGAGTATCGGTGATTATCCCTACTATCATTAATTGTCGTAACCGCTGGCCTGTTGGCTATGTCACTAGTCATATCAATCAATGGCAATTCGTCCGCCGCCGTCACGCTTTTCGTCCCGTCAGGGACTATTGGATACTCTTCTATCCAGGGTAGCAGTTGCCAAGTTAAACCATAAGAATTGGCAACCTCCTGGTAAGCGTTTGCATTATAGCGAAGCTCACGCAGGATATTCTCTGCTAAACGTGCGATAGCATTGCGCTCAGCTATGGCGATTATTTTACTAGTACGGTCTATATCGGCTGTACTGTTTAAAAGCTGCGCGTTATCCGATAATCCCGCATCATCAGCAGTATCCATCGCTGCATGGGCGGCTTTGGTGGATGCTGCCGCCGTTTTTGCTGCATTTGCCTGATACGCCGCCTCAGCGCGATCCAGCTCTTTTTGATACTCCTGTTTCAAACTCGGATTTTGCGTCAGTTGACGCCGCCAAAACTCACGACTGATCACTAGTTTAGCTAAGCGCAGCTTGGCCGGTAAAGCTAAGCGATCAGCGGACTGGTGGTAATATTCTTCGATTTCGGAGTTGGTAATCCGTTCTGGATGCTCGAGTTGCATCCGAGTCAGTTTAATAAAATCAAAATCCCTCCGTTGAGTACGTACCTGATTTAAATGCTGTTGCTCTAGCGGCAAGGTAAAATTAGAATGCATTAGCATATAAACTAAATGGCGCCGCGCTAGGTCGTCAGTTAAACTCTGATCACGGTTTGCACCGCCAAGCGCTATTGCTGTCGGCGGTAGCGGCTGCCGTTGCCACGCTAAGCGCCAGCCCGTCAGCTGCCAGGTTTGCCACTGGGCATAACTATCGTCACGATTGACCTTGTCGTTCATGTTATTCTGCGTTTGCTCCGGTACCCGTGGCTGTGGACGCAGTTGGGTTACATAACGAATTAATTGCTCCGCTTCCTGCTTTCCGAACCCTAGTTGCGCACGGTTCACTAGATTATCCAGTACTCGTTCCTGTATCAGTTCACGTAGCACCCACCCCGCCAATTTCTCTACTGAAGTAGGCCGCTTGGCAGCAAGTTGCTGATCAATAAAATCATCCAGATGTTGCAAACGAATCCGCAGCTGCTGGGTGGTAAGTTTGAATTTACCGACCTGCAGGATAGTTTTATTCTGCCCACGATCGAACAGGGTCTGTACTCCCCACAAAGTAAAACTCAGGGCGATCACTATCACAATTAGTTTAGTGACCCAACCTTTCAGCGCTTGATGAATTCCTTGCAACATATAAACTAATATAATTTAACTTAACTTGTATTTAACGCTAGTATCAGCACCATCCGCTACGCTATGTTTTACGAGTTAATCTGCGTTGCTGCTACGGGTGGCTGCGGCTCTGGTGGCAGAGGAGCGATCAGTTGTTGTTCCGACACACTATTTACCTTAGGCATAGGCATAACATTCGTAGCATCATCTGCTTTTGGCGCAGCATTATTTGCCATATTACTAGCCACGCCGTCGTGCTCGACAGCATTATCCATTTTCTGAGCGTTCGGCTGACCAACAGCGATGGCATTTTGCAGCTGTGCTAGTTTAGTAGCCAAATCTTTAGTTAATTGTTCATTAAAACCAGAGATCACTTCCGCAACTTGCCCATTTTTATCGGTCAAAATGATGGTTGGCGTTCCAGTCAGTTCTAACTTTTTAGCCAGCAAAAAATTATTTTTTAAAGCTTTTACTACCTCCGGTCGTTCACTATCCTGTGCTAGCCCATCGAGACTAATTTTAGGCAAGGCTTTAGATAATAGCTTCTCTAGCTCTTTGACACTAAGAATATTATCCCCTTCAAGAAGAGCTTTATAAAAATTTTGCGCCGGCACTGAACCACAATAATGATGAACACTCATCAGCATTTTAGCCATTTTTACGGTTTCACCACCAAAGAAAGGCCAGTAAAAAACTCGAAACTCCAGTTGCGGATGAGCTTGCACAAAATCCCAAATCATGCGATTCGTCTTATGGCAGGAGGGGCATTTGGGCTGGGTAAAATACCAGAGCGCGTAATCCTGTTGCAGAGCGCCGGTTTTACCCAACATCTCTCCGGGAGCATTGACTAGTGTTTGGAAATGCTTTAGCGCCGCGCTTCTAGTGCGTTCATCCTCTGCCGCCTCTTTAGCCTGTTCTTCAGCTAACACGCGATTTTGCAGCTCAACAATAATTTGTGGATGAGCCAGTAGATATTGATGCACGATCTGTTCAATCTCCGGCTTAGCAGCTGCGATCTGCGGTTTTTGCAACAATGCAGGAGATGGCTGCAGCGCCGGGTGTTTGGATATCTCATAAGCATTCCAAGCAACGGCGGCCACTAAAGCCCATAAGGAGATTAATCCTAACCAATGTTTGCCATCTTGGTTCATTGTCTACCCTTTAGTTTATCTGCACTATTCCTTAATAGTAATCCTGGCGCTAGCTGATGGCATTAACTCTATACTAACCACTGATGCATTATAACTAACGCGTTATAAACGCGTTATAAATTGGTTAATTGACCGCCGCAGCCACCACGCGTTCTTTGTCGCTCGGCTGCTTAGCAACCAATTTTTCTTTAATTCGTGCGCTACGCCCCGAGAGCTGACGTAGGTAATATAGCTTGGCTAACCGGACATCGCCATGCCGTTTCACTTCAACGCTAGCGATTAAAGGACTAAAGCTCTGAAAAGTACGCTCTACGCCGATCCCGTGCGAAAATTTACGTACCGTAAAGGAGGAGTTGATGCCGCGATTTTTCTTTGCGATCACAATGCCCTCATAAGCTTGCAGTCGTTCGCGTTCTCCCTCTTTAATTCGCACTTTAACCACTAAAGTATCCCCAACTCGAAACGCAGGTAGGTTTTTATCCGCAATATAATCGCACTCCAGCGCTTCTACTAAATGTCGTAAAC